>JAJZJI010000100.1:754-4702 GCA_021828345.1 Microcaldota archaeon | reverse complement strand
TAATAAAAGAGAGATAGAGGATGATGTCCTCGCAAGAGCATCCGTTTTGCAATGGATGGCAAATAATAATGTAACTACCGTAGATGATTCTGGAAATATCGTTGCTAACTATTATAGGAACAAGAGCAGGGTATTACAGGCTGTGGCGGATAATGCGCCATATACTCCGGATCTTTTCAAATAGGTGGCTAATTTGACTGAAGACAATCAAAGCGGTTCAAAGAATTTGTATCAAGATCTTTTGGCTTTAATAATTGAGGATGATTCTAATGCTAAGCAAGAGGAGCATAGAATACAAAATGTTGATATATCCACAACATTTACTAATACAAATTCAGAAAAACCTGATTACTATTCTTTATTAAAACTTATGGGTTATGATTCAAAACAGGAATCTTCTCGCTATGATAAATATGATAGACATTTTGTAGAGTATCCAAAGGCTGAAAATATAACTGCAAGTATACCCTCAATAATTTCAAAGCAGCCAAATATGCAAGCAACGCCAGATTCAAATGTTTTAACGCCAGAGGCAAATAAAACTGTACAAAAATCCGAGAAGAAGAAATCTATAAAGCAGATATATGAGCCACATATGTCTAATTATGCAAATACTGTAAAAAATGAGATGCTGCGTTTAACAAAGGATATAAGCATGCCAAAATTCAATAGCATTTCAATTAAGAGTGCAGGAGAGAAAAAGAGTATCGCAATACCTGCAATAAAAGAACAGCAGCACATTGGAGTGCAACAACAGAAAGTGACATTATTGACAGATTTGCTTATAATACCTAAAATAAACGGTGTGACAAATCGTAAAATAGATCAAAAATATATGGTTCTACCAAGTCTATCTGTATCTGACCAGATAACAGAGCTTGAGAGAATAATAGAGGGAATAAAAGAGAATATATTTGATTCCGGTCATTTCGAGGTTGTCACAGAAGAAGTAATATCGCTTATAAATGTAGTCAATAATCTAAAAAAAGAGCTTAAAAAGAAAAGAATAAATCTGGGTGAATTTGAAGTTTCGCTCTGGCAGATTAGGGATCAGCGGCTTAATGAAGCAATGAACCTTATATATAATAGATATGTGAGTAAGAATAGTTGATTGCAATGCCATTATTCAATAAGAAAAAGATTATAGAGGTTGATGGCAAGAAGATAGAGCTTCAAAAGAAGCCTGGGCTATTCTCTAAAAATCAAAAACCGACTTCTTCAATAGTGGCTCCAACTATAGAAACAAAAAATGAACCATTTTTAAAAAATACTATTCAAGCGCAATCAAATGTTCAACAGAATACTACAAATCAAAATCCACAACAAGTTGCATCGACCGTATCAAATGTCAAAGCACCAAATAATGCTAAAATAAATCCAAAAAAGATGCAAAAGCGATCAAAGCCAATAATAGCTAGTGGCTATAAGGTACCAAAAGGTGTAGAGAAATATGTAAATAAGATCGCTGTTAAGCGCGGCGGTCTTGAAGCTGCGTTGCGTGATAACGGTATAAAAGAGACGCCTCAGCAATTTATAAAAAAGATGATGTTAACATCAATAATATTTGCAGCTATAATAACTATAGCGCTTCTTTTACTGCTCTCTAATTTCGGTCTGCCACTTGTGGCGGTAGTACTACTTCCACTGCTTATAGGTTTTGTTGTATATCAGACTTCTCTTACCAATTTTATAAATTATCCATTGCACAGGAGCAAAAAAGCACAAAATTAATTGACCGAGATATACTCTTCGCCGCGCGTGATATGATCATATCATTAAGATCAGGAATGCCTCTGTTTAATGCTATAACCTCTGTTAGTTCTGGTTATGGCGAAGCGAGTAAGGAATTTGCAAAGATAGTTCAACGCGTCCAATTAGGATCCCCGTTAATTGAGACTATTGATGAGGTAATGGCAAATACTAAGAGCAATTCGTTTAAGAGGCTTATGTTGCAGGCTAGTATAAGCATAAAATCTGGAGCTGATATAGTTTCAGCATTCCAGAGTACTATAGATGAATTAACATTGGAACGTCAAATTGAATTGCGAAGATATGGACAGAAACTTAACGCCCTATCTATGTTTTATATGCTTTTTGGAATAATCTTTCCGAGTATGGGCATTGCGGTAGTTACCATACTTACTACATTCATATCCATATTTACTGTCACAGATACAATACTATATGCCGTTTTAATAGGTATAGTATTTTTGCAGATTGTATTCATTAATCTTATAAGTTCATCAAGACCAATATTTGCTGGTTGATAATATATGAAAATAAATTTTGAGAGATTGGTATCAAGAAAGCTCGCAATACGCATATCGAAGATGCTTGAGCTTTCTGGTATTAAAATATCTGTAAATCGTATTTTATCAATAGCTATTATACTAGGTATAATACTATTTATCTTTGGCGCAATATATGGATTTTATATTTTAAAATTTGGCGCAATTATATCCGTACTATTAGGAATTGCATTTTGGGGCGCTCTTATATTTGCGTTATTTACCATAATTGAATTCAGAATTGATTCGAGAAAGACCACAATGGAGAACATATTGCCCGATTACTTCCAATTGGCATCAGCGAATTTAAGGAGCGGTATAGCATTAGATAGGGCGTTGTTGCTCGCTGCAAGACCGGAATTTGGTCTTTTTAGCAAAGATATACAGGAAATGAGCAGAAGGTTATTTAGTGGAGAGACATTGGAGAATTCATTACGCGCACTTAGTGATAAATATAATTCATTACAATTAAAGCGATCTGTAAGAATGATGATAGAATCTATACGTTATGGAGGAGCCATGGCTGATTTATTCCAACAACTTGCAAAAGATTTAAGGGCTCAGCAATTAACGCAAAAAGAGGTTGCCGGGCAGATGCTTATGTATAGTATATTCATAGCATTCGCAGCACTTGCTGCAGCACCAGTATTATATGGACTTACTACACAGATGATTACAATAACGGATAATATATGGAATGGAATATTGGCCCAAAACCCTGGGGGGCTTCCAAGTACTGGAATATCATTTCTTAAGCCAAGCCCTCCAAAAATAACCCCTGGTACCTACTATGACTTCTCACTCGTCGCGATTATGATAATATGCGGCTCTGCAAGTTTCATAATGTCATCTATGAATTCAGGATCGCTTGTGCGTGGTCTTAGAACAATGCCGCTATTTATAGTACTCGGTCTTGGTGTATTCTTTATAGTATCGATTGTTATTCAGTCATTATTCTCAGGATTAGGTGCGCTTTAGCTGCGTAGCGAAGCATAGGTAAATTAAAATTATGTGCAATGTCTATTTTATATTTATTCGTGCACATTTTAAATTTATAAAATCAAAAGATGATTTAGCTTAATCAAATGAACGTATACGCATTGTAATAATACTTTAAATTACATCTAACCTACTTTTATTGTATATTAAAAGTAAATCCGTTATGAATGGTTTATAGTTCTACTATCTAAGAAAATAATATTATCCTCAATTTGAAATGCTCATTTGAATTTAGTGGTTTAAATAAAAATACTATTTATAGACTACAAAGCATAACCCTACACTTACGTTTTCCGTTGTGCATGTGCGCCCTTTAGCATTTCCTACCAAGTATCCTATTGAGTTCCCACCTGTGATATCCGGTGTTTGATTAAGTGTGCTATTATTTGGAAGGCCAAGAGGCAAATATGCATAAGGCAGTACTGATCTAACAGTGTTGTTTAAATATAAACTTTTAACCTCGCTCTTATTAAGTCCAATATTATAAAATTGAAAGTCTGACACGTCGCCTAAAAATTGGTTGTCTGTGCTAATTGACGCAGATGTTGCTCCTATTTGCATATTGCCTAATGTAGCTCCAGATTCGCTGGGATTGCTATTATAATCATTAACTCCATTAAGAAATATATGTGCACCAGATGCGTTATATACTACACCTATA
>JAJZJI010000100.1:0-744 GCA_021828345.1 Microcaldota archaeon | reverse complement strand
CATGTGTTCATTTTAAATGGCGCTCCAACTCCCGTCCATCCCGAAAACCCATAGCCATTAACCATTAGTCTTGGATGTGTATAATTACTAATGGCCAATTCTATTGTTCCACTATCACCCGCTGATGTAGTAAATACACGCCCATCAATCTCATTTGCTGTAGCATAAATCCATCCAAAATAAGAGAATGAACTATAAGATTTTGGTATTAATGTTGGTATATTTACATATGCAATATTACCATTGTTTATATAGGGGTTAAACGAAAAATAAGTAGGTATAGTACCTTTGTATATACCAAAAGCATCCGTTTCTGTTGAAAATGTATTAGTGCTATTTACGAAATTGCCATTATAAAAACCATTGTTGTTTTGTGGTCCATAATCATAAAGATTGCCATCGGTCTTCCACCAATCTTGAATTCCATAAAGAGGGTTTCCATATGGTCCCTCATTATAGAGATTCGATATCTGCTTTCCAGTTAGATTTTTTGAATACACAGACACACTATAAATATAACCGTTAAAATAATCTGGAGTAAGCGATGGTTTTGTCCCTGTTATTTTATTTGTGAAATACTCATTCATTCCAATTGGCGCATATGTAGCTGTTCCACTTTCAATGAGTTTTCCATTAATATAAAATGTATTCAATCCTGATATAGCGTTATATGTAAGTGCAGCAAAATATAAACTATTAAATGTATCATACCATGTTGTTGTCCCAAATCCTGGCAAATGCGCA
>JAJZJI010000099.1 GCA_021828345.1 Microcaldota archaeon | reverse complement strand
TATAAAAATAATTAAAGATAGTTACAGAATAGTTAAAAAATAATAAAATTATAAACCAAGATCTTCTGGTGATGGGACATTGCCGTTCCAAATATTAACATTATTCTCGGTTTTCTCAGTTTTAGTCTCAGTTTTAATTTCCTTTTCAGTCTCTTTTTCATTTAGCATTTCTGCGTATTTATAAGGCAAATTCCCAGAAATACCTCTATTTCTATTCCCTTCAATATATGTGATTTTATTTACAAATCCATTACTTTCGGCAAAGCTGTTGGCACTTTGTTTTATATTCATCCCTTTTTTTATTATATTAAACCCAGTTGTTGTGATTTGGAAGATCCATTTCTTTTTATCTTTTTTATCCTGCTCAATTTTAAACTCATTCTTCATTTCTTTGTCCATGAACGATAAATTTTTATAACCATCCTGTGTATGTTGAGCATCTTCTTTGTTATAATACAGGCTTAACATCTTTGCAAAGAATTCGTCAATAATTTCAGGCACTTCTATTTTAGAAACCACTGGAATAAATCCTTCTGCATCCATGATCCAAGCACCAAGCAGGGCAACAACCTTGCGTCCATCCTTCTCTGTTTCCTTTAATTCCTTATATTTATTGATAATAGCCGATGCTTTTTTATCTTTTAATTTCTCATATAGCATACCACCAGAACTTTTATTCATTCTGCTTATAAAGTCAGAACCCTTATTTTTCATTTTATTATCCCTTATTATATCTTTATCATCGAATACAAATTTGTATATTCTCTTGTCCTGTGCCATTTTCTCGGTTGCATCCAGATCTTTCACATCTTTGGATTCTGTATTCCTTGAGAATATATAAGTGGTTGTTACATTATAAATTGTCATTGTTTGGTCTCTATTGCCTCTGGCATTCTTGCCCCTGCTTTTTAATCTTCCCAGTGCCTCTGCATTAAGTTTCGCCTCCTCAATATAAATCGGGAGATTGGTTGTTCCTGTAAAACTTTTCTGCCTGAATGGAGATGAAACCGTGTCATCCTGCATTGTAGCCAGAAAAATACCATAATCCATGCCGAATGTCATATCAATGGTGAAACTTTTTCCTGTGTCTGATTTTCCTATCGCATCGATTGTTATGGGGTAATCTTCATAATTAAGCACGTTTATTATATTTGCACCTATAATTGCATAATGCAAAGTTAATTGCTTTGGGCTTAACATTGAAATGCCCTCGTTATAAAGTTCTGGATTAATATTGCCCACATTTAAGCCCTTTAATATAACAATTTGATAAGCATCCTTATTTCTGGCATATCTTTTCTCAGGGAATTTTATTATGCCATTTTCAATATAAAGATTTGGCTCACGATATTCGCCCTCCTCGATAGGCAGGGCATCTATACATGCAGTGAATGAATTCACGCTTGATGGATATACCATCATAAGAACAAAGTCGGATTTGGCATATATTGTATCCTCAAATTTTAACATATCTGTATTTGTGTCATTATCTATTATTTTAAGCCTTTTTAAATTATTCTTGATGGGTTCATTATTATAATTTTTTAGTGTTATCGCAGTTTTTATCAAATGGAAACCATCTGTTTTGAAAACTTTTTTAATTGTGTATGGTCTGCCATCATTATCCCATCCTGCAAACTCAATCGGATTCCCGTCTTCCCATTTTATTGCTGTCCATGCCCCTGCTATGCCTTCACTTCTTTTCTTGTTTATATAGGTAATTTTGGCTTTTAAAATATCACTCCATACATCCTTTGCCAGATTATCACTATATCCATTAATAAATTTAAAAACGTTGTTATAATCATCGTTAGTCCATTCATTATTTTCAAGAAAACTTTCTGCCCTGTATTTATCTATATCCTCAAGAATAGTCCCTTTTTCATTGATTTCTATTAATGTTTTTAAAGCATTTCTGAGATCTGTGCTATAAACTATTTCTGGATCAACATTTTCTTTATTATCTGTCATCTCAGATCACCTCAACCCATAAAATACCAGACTTCATGAAAATCCTGTCTTTTACTACATTTCTCACAATCTCTCTGCCACCAATATTTGTTTTATCTTCTGTATTTATAGATATCAGAATATTATACATGCCCAATTCCTTTAAAGTTCCTTCAAAAACCTGATTATTTGTAAGCCCAATTTTAATTTTTTTGCCGATAAGCTCTTTAACAAAAGAATCTGTGCTATATCGCAAGGGCTTTTTATCGATATTGTTAAATACTTTTAAATCCTTATTGTTCTTGTTGTTGTCCACAACATTGTTATTTTTATACATTTTTATTTAACCTCCTGTTTGCTTAAATTCCATAAAAGACTAAACTTTGCGAGGAATTCCTGTTCGGTCATCTGTGATGGCTCTGCCATTATTATGGTTTTTAATTTTTCATCGTTTTTTGCAATTTCTCGAAGTGGTTTCATATCTATCATTTTATATCACCCACCTTTATAATTAACCCACCATCGACTCTCTCATACTCTACTTTGCTCTCCGATGTAATGTGCTGTTCATCCACCAAATAAAAGGGTACTGGCACATACATCGAGGTTCTTAGGTAAATCGGTCTTCTCCCGTTCATCTTTGCCATATTTATTATAATATTTTTTAAATATTAAAAAAAAGATGGAGAAAAAAAAGATGTCTACATTTATAAATATAGCAATATTTAAGTAATTACAAAGTATTAACATAGTATAATGATAACAATACCTGATCCAGACATAAGCAAACCGTTGAAATATAACATTTTATACCTTTTAATCTCTGGCAGGTATGATATTATAACAATGTATGAAATTTTAAAAGAAGCAAGGTATATGCCAGATAACAAGGATAAATACAAGGGCATTGAACGGGCATTAAGGGAATTGGATAAGGAGGGCTTTGCATTAAAAAAGGATATCGTTAAAGGTGTGGCATATTATTCTGCCAGTCAAGAAACCATTTTAAAACTTACAGAAAACGTTATAAAAGAAGCCAATAAGGTAAATCATGATGCATCCCTGTTAAATGATGAAATAGAAAATATTGATAATATTTATGAAAAACTTGGGCATGGAAGTTATCTGGGCATAGACAACAGCCAAGCATCAAGGTTAAATGGGTATCTTGATGAAAAATGGTATTATGTTGATAAGAAAGGGCATATTAAGAAAACACAAGAATAGCCTTATAGTTCATAATAAAATAAGCCCTCAAATTTGCGATTTAAGGCTTATTCAATATGGCAATGGATAATTATATGGATCAACATTAAGAATATTCCACGATAACACGATCATTACCCAGTGCCATTTTAACAGTAAAACCTGCATTTATGTATTCCTCAACCTGATCGATGCTTATAACTTTCTGTTTATGGCTTTTTGATAATTCATCCTTATCCTGCTGGATCTGGGCAGTTATATCTATTTGCTTGGTGCCAAACAATTTCTCACGTGCCATTTTTGTTATTTCATCTGGGTTCATGTCAAGAAGCTTATTCTTTGCTATTTCCTCCTCTGTAAACCCTGCCATCATAAGCAACTGGCTTCTAAATTTAACTTCTATCTCATCTTCGGTCATGCCCTTCCTCTCGGTTTCAAGGTATTTAGTGGATTTAAGATAAGCCGATCGCATGGATTCTATTTGGTCTTGTGATAATTTTTTATCAGTGGTATATTTGCTTTCTATATCACCAACATGTCCCATAAAAAAGCTCCTGTAATCCCTTATTATAAGCCTCTCATCCTGTGCCATTAACAACCTGCTATCGAAGTAAGCCCTTAAAACGTATGGTCTCCCGTTAAATCCTGCATTGCGTATTGCATTCCTCATAAGGTCTCCAACATTAACTGCTGTTATGTGCTGTTTTGCCCTGTATCCTAATTTAGAAGCTGTTATAATTGCAGATTCTGGTGTTATAACCTCCCCTGATCTGATCCTTTCAATTAGGTAATTTTCAAGGTACATGCAACCCTCCTGCCCAAGAAATGTTATATACTTTTTGCCTGTTTTGGATAATTCAGCCCTTACGTTAATCTGTGCAGGTATTTTTAAAAATGTGATCTGATCGCCATCAACACTTAAATCAGGCATATCCTCTATTTTTAAACCATCTGTGCCTTTATAATTGCCAAGAACACCAATTCTTACACCAGTAAATGCCACAATGGCACAGGCAGTCCTTTCCCTGCTGTCACCAGCATTGAATATCCTTTTAAGCTCCTCCTGTGTTGGTATTCTTTCATTTTTTAATGTTACCGATATATTTGCATCCCTTATCTTTATCCTGCGTGGCAGTTTTATGCCATTAAAAAGAAGCCATGATTTAACAGCTTTAATTGTGCTGTTTATATAAGAACCTGCATTGCCCTTTTTCTCCCTCATAATAATGTAGTCATCCATAAGATCAGATAATGTTTTATCCCTCATTTTAACAAGCTGTTGTGGTGTTTTTTCCATTTCTATGCAGAATGATCCAAGCCTTCTTAAATAAACATCCCCTGTTATCCTTGATCCTGCCTCTGTATTGTGCTTCCACCTTGCAATATCCCTATCTTTCAATAAATAGCCATACTTTTCTTTACCCATGCTTATCATGTAATGATACAGATACAGTATATAAACTTTTTAAACCGTATATCGTATAAATCCGGTCGGGCCCATAAATATAACATTTTTAATATAATTATACTTTTAAAACTTCAAAATTTGTACTCATGCTGTATTTTCAAAGGAAAATTGCTTGATTATAATCCAAAACAATGTTTATTAA
>JAJZJI010000098.1 GCA_021828345.1 Microcaldota archaeon | reverse complement strand
CCGAAGATTGCGGAAGTGATTGCGAGATAGATATAACCAAGTTTCCAAAGTGGGCGCAAAAGGAATTGGCGAAATTGGGGGTATTTGCATGAGTTGGTTTGGTGATATAATAAGTGAGAAAGTAAAGCAGTATTTAATTAAGGATTTAAGAGATAATTTGGTTAGGGTAAAGGGTATACTTGTTGATGGATACGCCTTTACAATAGAATTATCAAATGATTCTATTGAGTATTATGAGTTAACAAATATATTCAGAGCAATTGATAGTATTAAAACAGATGATGTTGGATATCATATGGTAAATATAGATATGAGAAATGGTAATTTTTGTGTGCATTGCGAAATGGATGAGTGATGTAAATGTTTGATAGAATGAATGATGAAAAATTTAGGAAAATGGTAGAAGAGCGTGTGAATAGAGAAATGCGGGGATTTATGGGGTTAACTGTACATGATACAGATTTCACCGTAACCTTCGCCGTGGAGTTCTTTGCGGGGTATGAGATAACCGCGATGCAAAATATCCTCCGCGATATTGATTACCACGTTGATATGGTGGGGGTTGATGAGAATGGGTGCATGTATTTCCATTGCGAGGAAAACCCCGCGCGGGAGTATATCGGAAGATGCTTGGAAAAGAATTGCAGATATTATTTGGAAGTATCTGATGATAGTGAGGGTACAGAAGATTATAACGGCAGTGGGAAATTGTACATAGAAGATGAAAATCTCGCGCACAAAAAGGAACACCCAGAACATAGGGTTGTTATGTATGAGGTGAATCCTATATGAGTGAATTTGAACGGCATGATGTGGGGTTGGTTAGTATATACAATATCGAAAATTATCAACCGGTAACATTGTATAGTGAGTTAGCTTTGGTTTTAGATGTAGATGATGGTATAGAATTTACAAGAGATTTGGCGGTATTGGATAAAACCATAAGTGATTTGGTTAAGGAGGGGTATACCTGCACATTCGATGGGGAGGGGTATATCGGTATGAATTACGCGCATGTATCCTCCATATCTGAATTGAAGGTAGTTAGTGGATTTGATCATCGTAATGAATTCAATAAAACTATGAGGGTGATATTAAGTAAGGGTAATGGTAGGTTTATCTTTTACCCCGAACTTGCATATACAATGAAGGTGGGATTTAATAAAATCGATTATAAGCATATATTAAAAACTTATGCTAACAACTACGCCGAATTGCATATGAAATGCCGCCAATGTCAAAACCCGATAGGTTCATTAAACAACTGCAAAATCTATAAGGATTTTGTTCTTACTTCTGTAAGGAGTGAGTTTCATGTTGATTGTGATAAATACCCCGCGAATTATCCAACGTGTAAGGATTGCGGGAAGCATATAAATTCCGGCGAACATTTGATATCGGTTAATGAGGAGGGTAAGATTATATTCCTACACGAAGAGTGTGAAGGTAAGAGGCATATAATTAAGTAGATACCCAATCCCTTATAACCGATCTTATAATATAGGATATGGGATAAAATGCATTGGAGAGTGATGGCAGATGGAAAGAGAACAGATTAGTATGATATTGATTTTTGCATCAATAATATGTTTGGGGGTTTCAAATATATTATTGGGGTTAGCTATGTTGGGGGTATAAATGGAATTAAATTGAGGGTGAAGATTATGAATGAAAAAATATGTATGTATTGTGGTGATGGGGAGGAGAAATCCCCGCAACCACTTTTGTATGATGAGGAGAATGATAAGTATTATCACATACTTTGTAAAACACTTTGGGGGGAATTTAGTAATTCAGAAATACCGCCAGATAAGAAAGGTAAAGCATTGGATAATATGTGGGGTAGAGCTAGTTTAATCTATAAGTTAAAGAGCTATATTTCATCAGCTATAATTATAGTTTTTCTATCTATCATTATGTTGATAACGGCGACATCGGTAATTCAACCGATAGTTCAGTTGATATCCTTCGTATTACTATTATCATTATTTGGGTATTATTTGGTAATAATGATATTACAAATATTAGCATTAAAAGATATGAAGAAGTTGATGGGTAATGAGTAATGGATAAAGAACATATACCAGAAGTATGGTTAGCTGATGGCGGGGTTTTTATGGCTCTATCTTTGTTGATGATATGGTTGGTATTTATACCTATGTTTATAGGGTATATACTAGGTAGTAGAGATAAGAGGGATAGCGAATGAGTAAGTGTATAATTTGCGGGAAACCGATAGCGCAGTATTTCCCCGTTGGTTGGTGTCATATTGATAGCGGGAATATACATTGTTATCCGGATGCAAAAGCGGATAGTATGATGGCTGGATTAACGGCGAAGATAAATAATGTGGAGTGATTAAATGAATAATACATTAGGTATAATAGATATGAAGATAGTAAAAACGCAAGAATTCTTTAATGAATTTAAGGGGTATGATATCGCGGTATGGGAAACAAGGGGTGGATTGTTTTATCTCAAGGAGTTTAACGAGATAACATTCGTAGAAGCGGGTACAATATTTCGGGGTAAGGGTGTTATGTTACTTGGTAAAAGGGATTTAACCGCATTTACAGTTGAGTGTGAAAATGGATTTGGGTTCGATAAAGTCGGCGGGGATAAATCATATTGGGTGGATAAGATAAACGAAAAAGAGGCGGCGGTAATCATATACAAAAATAATGAAGAGGCGCAGTTTAAATGAGTATAAGAGAAAAGGTGGCGATACTTTCTTTAGTGATTTTGTGTGTTATTTTGGTGGTGGATACATATGTATTATTTAGGTGGTATATATGAAAATAAAACCAGTACCGGATAGTTGGGGGTTTACAGATGATTATTGTTGCTACGCATTCTTCGTGGATACATATAGCGGGGAGATAACAACTGATGGGGAGCATGCATTATTGGATGGTAAAGCAATTAGCTTCTGCCCTTATTGTGGTAGGGAAATAAAGTTGGAGAAGGTGAAATGAAATGTGTAAATATTGTATAGCAAAAAATTGTAAGTGTGATCATGGAATATGTGATATTGGTGTATTCGCACATTCCTTTGAGCATTGTACTCATTGTATGCATAATATTCATATAGATGCAAAAATAATAGTAAAAGCAAAAAAGCAGGATAATCCAGAGATAAATAAACTATATGAATTGTTATATAAGATTGCGGAAGAAGATGAAAAGTTTGATACTATAAATTTTCGTATTAAGAGAAAGGATGCTCTTATAGGTATTTCAGCCGCCGCGGGATTGTTATCTGAAACTGAATTTTTAGAATTTAAAGATTGTTATAAAGATAAAATTATCATTGGTGATGATTATAAAAGTGAATTAGAAGAATTAAAAAATGATCTAGTTGAATTTACTTCTGTAACATGTAGTAGAGAGAAATATAAACAAGAAGCAGATAAGGTATTAGAAAAAGTAAAAAGGTTAGAATATATTAGGGGGAAATAAAATTAGAGGTGAAATAAAATGTGTGAATATTGTATAAAAGAAAATTGTGGGTGTAATGAGAATATATGTATCCATAATGGATTAACAGGTAAGTATTGGGTATGTAAGAAATGTAATCATAGTATTCATGGAGATGCAGCGATTATAAAAGAAGCAAAGAAACATAATAATCCTATATTGAATGAGTGGTATACGTGGTTAGATAGGATTATGGCGGCTGATAGAAAACTCGATGATATAGATAGTAACATTAGAAGAAAATATATTACTATCGGGGTTTCAGCTGGCGCGAAGTTATTTGATGAGTATGAATTTCTCGCATTTAAGGAAATCTATGGTGGGGAAATTTTAGCTGGTAAAGAAT
Organism: Microcaldota archaeon; assembly: GCA_021828345.1. Next base: position 994 of record JAJZJI010000098.1, on the reverse strand, counting down.
ACAAATATAAGGTAAAGGATTTGAAAAATGATATGGTTGAGCTTACTTCTATTACGCAGGATAGAAAATACTATGAAAGTGAAGCGGATCGGGTATTGAAGGAAATAAAAAGGTTAGAATATATTAGGGGGAGATGTAATGAATGATGAATGGGGGGTATATAATAAAATTTATATATCCTAATCTAATATAGAGATGATCAAAATGGAAGAAAAAAATGTTGAAAGTGGAGATACAATGGTAGATATATTAAAGTTAGTAGGGGAAGTAAATGAAGCCCTCGGTGGTAAGAAAGAAGATAACAGTGATGATTGTTGGAATGAATATAATTGGGATATGCAATGGAAGGAGTTATATAAGTTTAAAATATCAAATATTAAAGTAAATCAGTATGGTATATTTAAGTTGGAAAGTGGTGATAAATCCTTTTATGTTAGGGATAGTGAATTCAACGGTATTATTGATTTCTTAATGCGATGGCATTATAATCCCGATAAGGAATTTACATTGCTGGATAATATAGAAAAAGATGATAAGGTTGATGGGTATACAATTGAATATAGTAAACATAAGATAGATTTTATGGCGGGGTTATCTAACATATTCGTTTATAAGGAATATGATGAACCTAATTGCGAGTGGATATTACCTAATTGGGATGCGATTAAAAAAGTATATTATAATGAAACTACTGATGTAGGGAGGATAGCATGGCGATAAGGAAAACACCCCCACTCGATGTAACCGTGAAATCTATTAAGGTAGATCAGTTTGGCACTTTCTTTTTTGAATTTAGTGATGGCACAATTGGAAATATAAAAAGTGAAGAACAGGAAGTTGTTATTATGGATTTTATTGCAAAATGGTTTGTAGATAAAAACATAAAGGGATATATCGGGTATAACGTTCACAATTCATTTTATAAAGAGTTGCAGTTTATCTTTAAATATACTCATATAGTTTTGTTAGAAAGGTATGATAGTTGTATAAGTAT
>JAJZJI010000097.1 GCA_021828345.1 Microcaldota archaeon | reverse complement strand
ATTGATGTAAATTCGAATACTTACACTTTAGAAACAACAAATGTAACGAATTATGATGGACACACTGCTTATTCTATGGCTCTTACCTTCGAATCAGGCAACTATACTTTAACTGGCTATTTACACGAAACAAGCAATCCAACATCTATCCAAGCATTTAGTTTAGAGGTAAACAATTTAGCACCAGCTACACCAGCAACACCGTTACAACAAGCAACATCACATTTTACATCTGAAATAAATTACACAGCTATTATAGTTGGAATAATAATAATGATAGGTGGAGTAGTATTAATAAGATTTGGGATTTAAGTGATATAAAATGAAATTTGGAGCAATTGCAGTAATTATTGGGGTAATTATTATCCTTTTAGGCTTTTCTTTTCCAACCATGCAAATTGCTCCATCTCCAATTAGTGTAAATACATCATACTATTTGGAAGGCACCACATCGGTTAGTCAATCACTATATTCCGTTGGAGAATCGGTCCCACTAACTTTTACATGGTCTTATGAACACAATAATCCAGTTGCAATATGGGATTTAACATCTATATTTGGTAAGACAATTCATGTTTTTAGTAAAAACATTACTACTCAAAGTGGATCATACACGTTTTATTGGAATGATTCATTAGCAGGTAAATACGAATTTAACGTGGAGTATCTAACAGCTTATCCAGATATATATACACGTCTTGGATTTGCTACATTCTCTGTTACCTCTCAATCTACACCAGCAACGATACCAACAATAGAGACAGTATCTGGTTCACCAAATCCTGTATATACTGGACAAACAGTAACATTTAGTGCTAATGTAAATTGGAATGGACAACCAACTGGATTTATAAATTGGGAAATAAATGGTGATTTTATAAATGGTAATACTTACGTATTTAACACAGCAGGAACATATAAAATTACTGTAGATGCATCAAATAATGTTGGATCAGATTATAAATCATTTGACGAAGTAGTAAATTCTGTTAATTCTCCTTCAAATCCAAATTCAACATCAAATATAATGCCAGAGCTGAAAAATGTTGGAACATTTTATATGGTTGCAAGTGGACAAACATATAATTTAGCTAATAGTGTAAACGTCAATATCACAGCAATCACATATCCAGTCTCGATAATAATCTATTATGTTCAAAATCACGGACAAACACAAAACTTGTCTGGCATTGTTATTGCTATAGGTTCTAATGTTTATACTCTATCGTTGCAAAATAAAACAACATATAATGGTTATAATGCTTACGTCATGCAACTTAAATTACAAGCAGGCTCGTATACAATGACGGGTTACTTAAAAGTAACACTTAGTCTAAATCCTATACAAGCATTTAGCGTGGTTGTAAATAACATACAGAGCACCCAAGCAACATCAACTTCTGCACCAACTCTGGCATTTCATATAAATTACGTGGTTATAATTGTAGGAATATTAGTGATGATTGGAGGAGCTGTATTAGTCAAATTTGGAATATAGGTGATAAAAATGAAATTTGGAGCAATAATTGCAGTAGTTGGAGTAATCGTTCTTATATTAGGCTTCGCTGTCCCAACTATGCAAATTGAACCTGCACGTACAGTCTGTCCAGGTTGCGGTTCGTATACAGAGTATTATAATTTAACTGGTTCTGTTTCAGTTAGTCAATCAACATATACTCCAGGAGTTTCTATACCATTAACGTTTACTTGGACTTCTGAATCAAACTCACCAACGGCAATTTGGGATATAATTACCTCTGGTGGCGTCACTCACGTTTTCAGTAAACAGATAGGAACGCAGAGCGGTTCTTATACTTATAATTGGAATGGTGCATCTGCAGGGACGAGCTATACTTTTAATGTAGAGTATATACACGAATCTGTAGATTTTGAAAATATATATAACACAATCGGACAAGCTTCATTTTCAGTTAGTGGAAGCTCTTCATCTATATCGATACCAACGATTGAAACAGTATCAGGAACACCTAATCCCATAACAGCAGGACAAATAGGCACGTTTAATTCAAATATAAATTGGAACGGACAAACTGGCACAGTAACGTGGGAGGTAAATGGCAATAGTATATACGGAGATCAATATGTATTTAACTCAGTTGGGACGTATACCGTTACAGCACAAGCAACAAATAGTGCTGGAACATCTTACAAGTCATTCAACGAAGTTGTTAATTCTGCTAAAAATACTTTGCCAGAGCTTAAAAACGTGGGCTCGTTTTATATTGTTGCAAATGGTCAAACATATAATTTAGGAAATGTGTCAAATATTAGCATTACTGCTCCATCATATCCTGTTTCTATGACAATTTATTATGTGGAAAATCATGGAATTACACAAAACTTGTCTGGCATATCAATCAATGTAAACTCGAATACTTATATTTTATCTTTGCAAAATAGCACAACATATAATGGCAATACAGCTTACGCAATGCAAGTGAACTTGCCAGCAGGGTCTTATGTAGTAACTGGGTATTTACAAGTAGCAAGTAATCCAAACTCTGTTCAGGCATTTAGCATAGTAGTATATAATACACAAAGTGCACCTCCACCAGTCCTGATAATACATGTAGATTATATGGCAATAATTATAGGAATAATAATGATGATAGGTGGAGTCATACTTATGAGGTTTGGGATTTAAATGAATACAGACGTAACAACAACACCAATAAGGGCATTCGATGGAATATTTACGTTACCACTTATAGTAGTGGCTCTATTTTTCGACGTATTTCTTCTTATAGATGGCAATAGTATTTTTGGTCTTGCATTTACTCCATACGAAACGGTTGTTGGAGTTTACATGGCTATGGACGCTGTTCTTCTTGGTTCTTTAAGGCTATCACCTGGTTTGACAAAATTAACATTTATGTCGTCGATGGTATTCTTTGTTCCAGCATTTATTATAACTACCGTGGCTCTTTCGCTTAATTACACACACAAAGCAGGAGCTCCAATCACTTTTACGCAATATATAGTTATAATTATAATGCAAGTATTTGTTGTATCTTTAAGCGAAGAGCTTTTATTTAGAGGTCTGGCAGAAAAGTATTTTGGTTGGATAGGACAAGGGATTTTATTTGGATTATTCCATTTAACAGCATATCAATCTGAAGGATTTGTATGGTATTCGATTTTTATTGCGATGGCATTTGGAATAGCGATGGGATATATAGTCATGATATTTACGAAGTATTTAGATCACCGTGATTGGGGTCTGTCAATTACGTGGGGAATACACGCAGGTTGGAATGTGGCTATACTGCTTAGCTCGTATGTTGCATTGGGGGCTGTAATATGAATCCAAAAGGATTAGTTGCAATTGTTTTGTTTGTATGGATTATTCTCTCCTATATTGTCACAGCGATAGCATCGATACCGTATTTGGGTGGAGCATTTGCCTCTGGGCAACTACATTCAATGGCAAGTTTCACTGTACAATATTCGTGGGTATTTTGGATAAATATAGTATTTTTTATTGTTTTAGGTTTTATACGGGAACCAAAAGTGGAGATAGGCTTATTTATATTATTGGAAACAATAATAGCTTTTATTATACTATTTAACATGCAAGGAGGAATTTGAATGGAACAGATACCAAATATAGTGAAACGGATATCACCAGAAAAGATAGGGTTGTTTTTGCTCGCAATTATAAGTGTTGTGCTTATAACTTTAAAGGCAATGATTGCATATAATATAGGCATTAACTCGTCAATTTACAACTCTTTAGAAGGATTTGCAATTGCGTTGCCGTTCTTTTTAGCAGCAGCATTATTATTAATATTATACAGATTTATTTCAAAAAATTATATTATAATGATTGTAGCATATTTAATCTTTTTAATCATAGGATTTGTGGCAATAACTCCGTTATTAACAGGAGCGGTTTAAAATGAAAAAAATAGCAATATTAGTGGCGTTAGTAATGTTAGCAACATCGGGAGCAATAGCATTTTTGCATGTGACTCCAATATCTATAGAACCAGCACAAATCGTGGATCAATCATTAAGTAACAATCCAAATGGATACATGTCGCTATATGCGTCTGGTGGTTGGTTTAACGCATCAGGAAATAATATAGGCAATGTTAAATATACATTAGAGCCAGTTCAAGGAACGTATCAGTATAATAACGAACCATATATAGCATCAAGCATAATGTCAACGGGCTTATCGAGTAACTTCGCTCTGGTTCTTAATGGCAATATTACGATTTATGCACAAGCTGAAACAACTTCAAGCACAGGAGTTGTTTTTACAATTAACTTTTATACTAATGTAACTATAAATAATAACAATGTCTTATATTATCACACAGTTTATAATTACAACTTTCCTGTTACATTATATTCAGGAACAGTTACACAAGCTTTTAGTTTACAACTCGTTCCAACAACATCTTTAACTGGCGTTTTCAATAATATCGCAACTTTTACAGTTACTGGAGTTACAAGTGCTAATCCAATGGGTGGATGGGGACCAGCTTTTGTTGGAGAATTCCAAAGTGTAAAATCCACAACCGACAGAGAGGTATTTGTGCTCCCTGGCACAGCGACTTTAAAGCAACCACAAACACCAATTGAACAAGGAACACCAGAGGAGATTTATTATAGCACAGGTTTTGCACCAACTAATGGCAATACAGGAACGGCTTACGCTTTAGAAATATTTGGTTCACCAGCTTATAATGGAGGAGCATTAATCACAAAAATATATCTTGGACAGAATATAGGAAATGGTGAATACACATTTAATGTTCCATCGAATGCATTTGTTCAATCGACTATTCCAAATGCGAATCAAT
>JAJZJI010000096.1 GCA_021828345.1 Microcaldota archaeon | reverse complement strand
CAAATTTTCTGGATACTAAAATATCTTTAAAGCCTTTTCTGAATTCTTCCTTTAACATATTAAGATTATCCAAAACAATTCCCAGGCTAAACAAATTCTTATCTGCTAAACGAGCATGTTATTCTGCCACAACTTCCTTCATATGATATCTCATATGTGATATTTAAGCATTCATATTGGCCTGACATGAAGCTAAATATGGGTATAAATCCAGATCAAAAACCAATAGTAATGTGCCATAGGGCAAATCTATCCCGTATGCATTCGGTGAAATATCCTCTATAGTAACCTTATTAAATTATTATATAAATCTAAATTATATAAAATCGGTAATCATGGACAAAGAGAAAAAACAGCCTCCAACGGCTATTGAAAGAACTACTCGCAATGTATTGGCTACTGACACAGGTCTGCAAGATTACCTTCAGGACATCGCAGAAAGAGTAGGGAAACCTGTTCCTCATCCTAACAGCCACTCATCAAAAACTCATCAAGAAAAAGAAACCGATGATAAACATAACACGGCCTCTTGGAAAAAAATCAGGCAAGCTGGGCTTGCTGCTCTGATAGGCTTGAGCCTGACAACACCTGGAAATTCAGAAGAACTCAAAGATTACAATCCTGGGGCAGGCGCAGCAAAAGGCATCGCTGTAACAGAAGGCAAGCCAACAAAGGAGATACTGGCAATCGCAAAGATATACGAAACACCGGAAGGCATATCCTACAAATTCACATCACCCCAATTCCAAAAGGTTCCATTACTGGATGGATTTTCAATTCAGCTGAATGTTTTCGCACATTTAGGTATAGAAACCGAAATAATAGAAGACCCACATCTTCTGAGTGATGCTGCGATGAACAAACCGATAAAGAAAGCACAGGAAAAATCTGATGTATCACTCTGGTTGCAGAATATAAAACATTTTATTAATGAAGGAGGGGATAATTGGAAGGTTATGGATGGCGCAGACATATACAAGTTGAAATATTCTAAAATTCCAATCCAGACTATGCGTGGAAATACTCATATGGATATTATACCTATACCTGCGCTTCAAATGTCAATGGCAGCCAACAATACTAATGTAACTAATTTTTCACCAGTACCTACCTTCGTATATAATGGATTAAAAGAAGATATTAATTTTCCAATCGAAATGGCGTTTGACATAAAGATTGAGAATATAAATCCCAGCACAGTTAAGATATACTTTAACAACATACCAGTAAAGGCAGACGGAACACTGGAATGGAAAAAGGAAACTCTTTTTGATGCTATCACATACACTGGCAATTTTTCCAATAATAATGTAAACATCTCGTTTGGAAATGAGCATCACGCCGCTTTGGTTGTTGCCGGGCTTGGAAATTCACAGGATTTTGAAGCAGACAAATTTGATGCTGAGCTTAGCATGTATGAAGTAAGTCCCGACAAGAAGCTAAAAAAGCTAAAATTAGGCGGTTTTGAAGATCCAATGACTGCAGAAGGAATAGCCAATGTAAAAGTAATTCAGGTTTCGCCTAACACGGTTAAAGTAACAGCAAAACCTGAACTATTTCGATAAGGAAAAATAAATTGGAATTCGTCTCTTACCAATTATCTATAATAAAAATCGAAATCTTATCAGCGTGAAGACCGAAATAAAACAAAACTTCAAAAGTGAATCCAAAGTATACAAAAATTCTACTACTTATAAATAAAGACATCTAAAAAAGAATAATCTTACGGACAAGTAGCAGAAATTATCGAATGTACTTTGCCATAATTTGTATCGAATGTCAATGTATAATATTCCTCCTCCACACTACAAGAAAAAATTAAATAATGTAAGGTTATGAAATCATTTCTACTTATCTCATAACTTGCACTTTCGGGTATATTATATGTAGTGTAATTAATATCGGTATAATTATTACGTAAATGCGTTTCCTTTATAAGTCTTGAATAATTAACATCTATCAAATTAGGCGCCTGTGTATAATTAGCTGACCAATTATAAGTAAATTCGGATATATTAGCAGGGGTAATCGATGGTACTGGGTTAACTCCTCCCGCAATTGAAATATTTTCTACAACAAGCGGTTTTGAATAAGTATTAAGTATATTGAGAGATAACACAAAGCATTTAGAATTACAAGAACTATTCTCATATCTGCTGTTATAATTTTTAGCTGGCTCTAATAATAGATAATTATTTTCTATTGAAAAACTACCAATTGGTAATACAGGGGATACATAAACACCTGCAGATAAAGAACGGTTGTCTATGACAACCTTTATTTTATGATATCCTATATTCAAATGTTTATTATAAACTACCAAGTAGTTGTAATATCTCTTGTAATTTGAAATATTGCCATCAATATAAACTGTTATATTAGGGTTGTTCAAATTAAGATTTCCCAAATTTATTATGCTTGTATTATTAAGATACCCGAAAAAGTCTATATTTGGTTCTATTGTCTTATTATAAAAGATCTCAGATGTAAAGAAGGACACATACTGGTTCAAAGATAACATATAAAAGAGATTATTCAGATATGTTCTATTATCTATTCCTTGGAAACCTTTTCCCTTCAAGAATCCAGATTTTATATAATCTCCAACATAGTTGTTACTCACTTGCGAAAAAGAAGCTATATCATAGAAACTCCCGTTTAAAAGAGTGGTTGTTGCAACTGGAGTCATATCACTACCTGCAACAAAACCGATGCCTATTCCTGAGTTATTAGCTGTTATGTTATTACTATCTGCCTGGCTCTGAACAAAAATTAGATTATTATAATTATGAACAGCACTTAAAAATATGTCTTCTACCAAAAAATCATTTATTCCAGCACTGGATAAGGAGTACATTGCTCTCAACGTAGATGTATTTTTTGGGACAATAATCTGCTCTTTTTCTATAGACATGTTAGTATAATTAGGTAAGTTACTACCTGTTGCCACAATCACCACGCCGGGATTAACTATGCCTTGATTACTTAATCCAGATAATATTGGTTTATCCATAAAAATATTTCTATAAAAATTAAATCTATCTATTCCACTAGTCGGTACTGTCGAAAAAGATCTATCCGATGAAAAATTAACAAACATTGGCATCGAAGATATATCTGATTGAGGATTTGACATAGAAACAAGCGTTTTATACAAAATCTCCCCATTCCAATCAACCAAGCTATCTCGAGTTCCTTCAATATATATTGTGCTATTATATTCACTTTGATTAGCAAGCATATATCTAAGATTGCTTCCGTACATTCGAATTTCATTATTCAGAGATATCAATGCTAATTCGTTATGTGAAGTTATATAATAATTCGAATAATAAGATAGTGAAACCCCAGCGACTATTATAATAATTATGGGATATAAAAAAACCCTTCGGCTTACTGAGATATATCTGACTAATCCTAAATTTTTGGAATATGCCAATCCTAATAATGATCCTAAGAATACAAATACTAAACCTATCATTCTGGCATAATAATCTATTAAAAATAATAGTTTATTGTTAGATGAAAAAAGATTAGATGAAGAAATGTTCAATTGGAACATTGACAATAACAGAGGATGAGATGCCCCTGCCTGATTAGATAAAATTAATAGCAAATAATTACTTAAAAGAAAAGAAGCCGTCAATATAATTATTATCGAAAAAATCCCTACAAAAAAAGCAACCTTTGAGTATTTGTTTATTCTTTTTTTATCTTTTGTTTTAAGTCTAAAACTTACAAATATTGTAAATAGAAAGACTAAAACTGCAATTATTATGTAAGCCATTATACTAACTGAGAGCGTAAACATCTGCCCTTTGTTAACAATAAATGTGTTAAAGTTTAGTAATGAGATAAACTGTCTGACCTGAATTATATCAATTAACATAGCAAAAAAAATCAGATAGGCTCCTAAAGATAGAAGCCTTCTTGCATTTTTCGGATGATTAACCGATTCAGTAATCACTGGTTTGTATATTATTGCAAGCACACCTCCTACAGCCAAAGGTAAAAAAACTATTGTTGAATAATTGTGACCCATTAGAAGTAGAAGTACTAAACCTAATTCTACTATAATGACTACTCCCATTAGCGTATGCCTTGAAGGGAAAAGGAGCAAAATCCCTTCTATAATTGCAAAAAAATAAATTATCATTAAAATCAAAGAATAAACAGTCCAACCAAGAGTCAAAGCAGAAATCAAAAACAGCAAGCCGGATGTTATCAAAATCAATGATGCTGCGTATCTAAGCAGTGCATTCTGCCTTATTCCCATCTAATCGAATGGTAATAAGAAATCTGAACATTTAATAACCTCACTCCAGGCAAAACTTTAGTGTAGTGGCTGGTTTGGAGGGGTCTTGTAACAACCCAATGTATTATCTTCAAGAGCCTCCTGCTTCATTAGTAGCAAAAGTATCTTCAGCAATCAGAACAGAAGTCCAAGTAAGTGGAAAAGAGTATTGGTTTTCATTCTTTTCTAAGAATGACTTACAGCTGATATCTGTCAAAGATTTTGCATTCGATCATATCGATTCAGATAAAATAAGTATATTTGTAAATAACATATTGAATAGAGAGCATTTAGGATCCATTAAAAATGAGGTTATGGAAATTCTCAGAGAAAAGTATAGCAACTACATTACACTATTCTCAGAGAATCTTGGATATATGGGCTATTCCATAATGATCTTAAGGAAGAGGGACACAGAGATTGATGATGAGCTATTTACTTCAAAAGCTTATGAAACTCCAGATTCTAACACTTCAAATGAATCTGAATGGGAATCAATTTTTACCTTGACCCCTAAGGGCAGTGTCAATATAGGATCAGTATGTCCTATATCTGCACCATATA
>JAJZJI010000095.1 GCA_021828345.1 Microcaldota archaeon | reverse complement strand
ATAACAGATAATAAGTTGACATTTGTTGGTGATAGTGCATTCTTGCAGCAATGTGGCATCTCGTATCAAATAACATAGTACCATAAATAGCTATCCTACATATACGCTAAATGACGGACTATATAAAAAAATTTATATACTAACACCGCAAGAGCGTATATGATAGTATGGTAAATAGTACGGTTAAAAAAGGATATTTAAGAGCATCAATTGTCGCTGGTGCATTAGCGGCGGGCGTGTTTTTAAGAGTACCGACAAATACGGATGCATATTCTTTAGTGGCGCAACAGAATACTACTTATGATAATGGATCTGCTACATATAACAGCTCAGAGCATGAGTACTATAAAAAATCTATAATCAGATATCATAAAACTAAATTATATCATGATATACTTTTAATGGAATATGCACATCGCTACGATCCAAGCTTAACACAGAAGGCGCAATTGCAGAGTAATGTCGGCAAGGGGTTTCTATTTTATTTAGTAAATAAGGCAAGAATGGATGCGGGTCTTGATACAGTTAATAATTTGAATCTAATTGCAACCGAGCAGCATGCTCTATATGTAGGGCTTTCACGGACTGCAACAACAACAGATGGATTAGCAATGACGCCTAATATGAGAAATAATGTTTATGGTGGTCATGAATATATAAGAGAGGTTGTAGATTATGTAGGTTACAAGCAGCGCATTCCAACTTCAAAAGAGACGGAGATGTATATTGCAAAAGCAATGTATAGCTGGCTTAATACCCCAAAATATCGTACAAGGATATTAAATCCAAATGTAAATGAGGTCAGTATATCTTTATGGTTTAATGATACATATGTACCAAATGCGAAAAAGCATGCATCGCCATATGGTATGAGTATAGTCATGGATAATATAACAAATGATATACGATGGTTATATAACTCTCCTATAGTATTTTCTAATGGTAATGTAATATTAGCGGGTAAAACAACCCCTGAGCTTTTAAAATCTCTTAATAATATTGAAATTAAGCGATATCCTTCGTTATCATTTAAGAATAGTTATGCGCCAACAGTTGTAAGCAGTGATGCTGCTGTATTAAACATACAACAATATGGTATAACTTCACAAAACGGTGCAATAAATGTAAGTCCACAGATACCCGCAATGCTAAAAGAGAGTGTGATGGTATCAAGTGCAGACAGCAGTGGGGGGACATCTGTTGTAAGTCTATTTAATTTGCCTGGCGGGAAGCAGTTAATAAGTAAGGGGTATACTGTGGTGAAGAAAGGGCTTTTGCCTACGGCGCCACCAAATGTCCATCTACCTAGCTGGGTTCCAAAAGAGATGAATGGAACAGAGTATATGTATCATTCAAAGCCTAATCCCACACCAAATACTGCTGTGAATAGTTCTGATTACAATATGGTAAATCCACGTGTATACCAGACATTTTTAAATTATAACAATGGTACATTTAAAATGTGCTTTAACATAAATGCGATTATAAGAGTTAATGGCAGTATGCGAGCAAAGCCTGGCGTATATGAGATGATTCTAAAAAATAGTGGGGGTAATGCAATATCCGCAGTTAGCGTATTTGTGAATAATAACGGTCCGTATAGAATATCATATAATCAAATACCTAAAAATTTCTGGGCGCAGCATATTCGAAAATAATTAAAAGTAGCTAAAATTTATTTATGGCATAGGCGTGATATTTGTAGTCACTATTTGTTAATGCGCTAATGCGATAAATTTTGTATAGGGTTATATTCATAAATTGAATATCCATAAAAATTTGGCCCCCATGGTACAAAGGCGGTATAATTTCTTAGTGAATTATACGCCGAAGGTTTATACACTATTTCGAGCGCGCATTCTTTGTAATTAGTAACATTGCCTAAAAGGAATGCTCCTTTTGGTATTTGAAATGTACTAAATACGCTACTACAATTAGTTTGCGAGGAAGCATAACCAAGTGTAACTGTATGTCTTTTTAGATTTACATACATGCTCCAGGGTATATCTACAGGTCCATATACTGTTGTATTGGCGGGCAGACTATTTATATAATTTCCTAACTGTAAAAGCGGTTTTGTAGCATAACGTTGAGAATAATTTATGTATATAATGTTTGCTACAGAGGAGATAAAGAGTATAACAATAATCACAAATCCTGTTGCATATACTATAAATTTAATATTTGGTTTTTTGCTTTTTGTCCAATCACGCATTTTCGCAAATGCAATTCCTATTATTATTGTTATTGCTGGAACAAATATTAGCATGAATCGTGGGCCAGCATATAATACGGGGTTGTAATTTGATATGCTCTGTGTTCCAAAGCTTAGATAAAGAAATGAAAATGCGTACCAGTACCCTATTATGAGCGCTTTTTTGTATTTAGTTGCTATTAAATAAAGTGCGCATATTGCAAATAAATATCCAAAGTACCCAAATGAGAGTCCTGCTAAGGTTTTTGTTGTAGATGTGGGAAATATATTGCTCAAATAATTAAAGAACGCTGTAGTCTGATTAGGAAAGAGTGTGTTTAAGTTTGTTGTATATACATTTATTACATACAATGGGTTTCCCGTCTCATAAACTCCAATCAGGGCTATTAAACTAAATGCCAATATGGCACCGCCAATATAAAGACCAAGTCCGACTATTAGATGTCTATCTTTTTTTATTGCTAAAAGTAGTATAATGTAAGTAAAAATGAAAAAAACGGCTATTATCGCCTCAGATACTGTTAGAAAGTTTATTGCAGATACAAAACCTGCAAGTAAAAAATATTTTTTTTGCTCTTTTGGGTGATCAAGTGCAAGTATTAAAAAAAGTACGCTTAGTGAAATAAGCATCATCATTGGTATGTTATCCCCTACGTTCGAGCTTTGGGAGAGCACAAGAGGAAAGATAGAAAAGAAAAAACTTGATACAATTCCAGCAAATGGGCCATAGAGCCGCTTGCCTATTAAGTATACAATAAGTATCGTAAGCAGATAACATAAGATGCCAAAAAGCGATGCTGCAAAAAGCCCATAACCAAATAATACAAAAAATATTGCTATGCCCAAAACTACTATGTAATTGACACAGTCTATTATGCCGCAATTGAGCTGATTAGCATGCCCTTGGGCTAGTGTATATGCTTGAGCTGTATAAATATAATTATCCGATCCGTTAATCCAGCTAGGACCATAGAAAAATGCTAAATTTAAATAAATGCCAAATATTAAAACAAAGAATAAAGTTAATTTATACCTATTTTTATATGACAACTCCTTTATACAATGCGCTTTTTTCTGGCGTTCGTTTGCTTTTTTTATAATTTTCATATAAACACTAAATGCAGAATTTATATAACGCCTAAATAAGTGTCTTGAAAACTTTAAATTTATCTATTAATAATCTCTAGAAATTTTATATCTATATTTTTATTATATAAATGCTTTAGATTTGTAAAAACTTTAAAAAGTAATACAACTTCCATTAATATAAACGTTTTGCAAGGTGGTTATATATGTTTGCAAAATTAGAATGTAACAACATACTCTGAATTAAAATTTGATAGAAAAGAGGCAGAATTCTTAGTTTTATTTTCGATTAAAAACGATTCATTTATTATTAACATTCTTATATCATTACAACCTACCCTAAGATTATTAAAGCTTTCAATTTCTATATTATAATAGACGTGTTTATTTTGATTAACGATACAGAAATTAAAAAATTCAAAAGTTATATGCGCGCTCAATCTGCAATCGAGTACTTGACAACTTATGGTTGGGTTCTACTTGCGGTAATTCTTGCGTTAACTCTACTATATATTTTTACCCTATCACAAGCAACATATCCCCCAGGATCCTGTTCATTTTCAATTGGATTTTACTGTAAAGATATTGTTATTGGAACTAACTCCATAACGCAGCAGACAAAGGCAGGCATATTGCTTGTGAATCAACAACCTTATGGTATGTTAAATCCTGCTATATATACATCCATAAATGGTCAGAACTCAACACTGCAAAAATGTAATCCTTCATATGCAGCGCCTGGCGGTAGTATTATATGTGTTATAAACATACCAAAGAATTTTACAATAGGTCAACTAGTTGCCGGCGGTTTATATATGAAAGCAAACTATTGCGGTTTATCTACAAATCCTGGAAATATAAGTACATGTTCTAGTACTCCTACTCAAGTATATACAGGTACCTTTAATACGCATACTTCTGTATTTCAAGGGAATAATGAATTTTCAATAATTATAAAGCCAAATAGCCCTACCTGGCCTGTAGGTTCACCTGGGGACGCTGTTTATGCAACAGTATATTTCTATGGGGTTCCACTCGCTGGTGCTACCGTTCAGTTTACAACACCGTCAACTAATGTATACATAAATCCATCATACGCAACGACTGTTTTTGGAACTGGTATCGCAACGACATATTCCTATGGAACTAAAAAAGGTACAGCAACAATTACCGGAATATTTGGGCCTGTAAGTAATAGTACACAGATAACATTCTATAATTCAACAAATACTGGTACTACAATACCAACTACAATTCCTTCGATATATTATGATCTTAATATGTCAACAAAACCAAGTAATGGGGGGAATATATCTCCTGGAAATAATATATATCTTAATGGTAGCGCTGTATCAATTTCAGAAACACCAAATTCAGGATATACATTTACAGGATGGAGCTGTATTGGAATTGGATGCTATGCTGGATCTTCACCTAGTTCAATAATAAGAATTACTTCAAATACTACAGAGGTCGCAAACTTTGCAAATACAATTACAATATACTCACTAACGACAAATGCATTGCCATTAAATGGTGGAAGTGTATCTCCAGCGTCTG
>JAJZJI010000094.1 GCA_021828345.1 Microcaldota archaeon | reverse complement strand
TAGCAATACCTGTGTAATATGATGTTTTACTGAAATCTGAAACCATACTCAATGTTGCATTGGATGATTTAATCTGTTTAACTTCCACTACATTCAATGAGAAAAATATAGCAAACATACCCAAACCTGAAGTGGAAAATGTGAAAGGTATGGTTTCAGTTTGATTCTGTAATCGTGCAAGATAGGTCAATGACATATTTTGCCATATATCCTTTATAACTGTTGTATTGGCAGGTTGGTTGTTCTGATTCAACACGAATATTGGAAGGATAAGAGAACCATTACTATATTGTGCTTGACCTGGTATGAGATCATATTCCAATAGATCATTCTTTGCAAATATAATATATTGAACCGTAAACGCACTTCCTGCTACTATTACATGACCATTTGATGGTGTTGGAACATAATGAGTTGTGCCAACATTTACCAATCCAGAATGATATGATTCATTCACCATTGAGCCAACAGTATAAACATAAGTCCCATTGGGCAAATAAGTATAAATCACATTAGAATCTGATGTATAAAGTTTTGAAATTCCAGGTCCTGATATTGCAATACTCCAGTTTGTGTTTACAGGTAATCCATATTCATAAAAGGAATTCTGGGATGAAAGTACGGGACCAAATGATATCTGTGAAGATGTAAAACTTTGCATTGGAACAGGATGCCAGAATTGTACAGGATAATTTGTCCATACTTGCCAAAGAGCTTCAGCATCATACTGATAATATAGCATGGAAATACGTGCAGTTCCTTGAAGATATGAAGTAGCTGTAGTTGGTGAATCAACAAAACCTGAACCACCAAGTACAGAAATCAACGTCCCATTTGAAGTCCAATTATTATTTAAATATGAACCAGTAGTACCGTTAGTAATTCTAAGATATCTACCATCATCATCAAGCATATACCAATCTGTCTGTTTTTGATCCATCTCAACAAATCCCTGTGCTTTCCCAACAAACCCTTGTGTTGAGGAAGTAATAGGGGGGCTGATCCAAGTTCCAATACTACCTGTTACTCCCTGATAAGATATAAGAACATTATTTTCCTGAGAATATGGACCATATCCATTACCTGGTGTATCTTGATATATTTCACGGGTTGAACCCTGTTGAGACGTAAGAAAATAAGAAGTAAGACTCTTATAATTTTCTCTATCATCTATAGTGGTTCCTTTAGAAAAACTTGCATTCAGTATTGGTCCTGCTAATGATATATTATGAGCATTTGTATTATTTACATACAATTGTTCTAATAAACCTGGATCCATTACTTCTGCAATATTATTCCATTCACCATATTGTGGTGAAAGCTGGGGAGCTTCTCCAAGATATCCATATTTATTAAGATTATTTCTATTTTTAGTCTGCCATGTCACATAAATTGAGAGTGAAGAATAAGCTGATATATTTTGTGCAATTTTAACCCATACCTGTGAGTTTGTAGATAAAGATGAAGCACCTGTTTCTATCCACGCATATAAAGGATAAAATGTACTATTCATAAAAAGAACATTACTAAGATTAGAATTTTCATAACTCGCATACTTTTTCCAATCCATAGTAATGGGTATTTGTGTTCCAGCGGAAATTGAATAATCTGTTGTATTTATAGTTAATTGAACAAAATCTCTTATTCCTTCCAGAATAAAATCATTTCCTTCAGTCCAATTTATATATATTGTTTGTTTTATTCCTGATACATTAAATGATCCAGATGAATTATTTGTAACATATCCATACACTGATTTAGAAAGATAAGAAAATGATCCATTTGGCAATTCAAAATTTAATATTGATGATGAACCAGATACTGTCAGTGAATATGTTGTCGCAAATACTACTATAGCCCAATTAGTTCCTGGAGGAAGACCATTTTCTTTGAAATTCACATCATAAGTTGAAATATTATACTGGAGAAGAATCTCAGTTGATACAGAAATAAGGATAGTATTTGTTTGAGGTGTTGATTGAACACCAGTTACAAGATATGTGTAAGTTCCTTTAGCTACATCCATTGCAATATATGATGAATTTGTTACATTAGTCCACTGAAGCATGTTATTTGATTCAGAGAGTTTTATGCCCCATTTTGTATCTGTTGTAATATTTTCCATGAAAAAAGTAAGAACAATATAATTATTAAAATCCATAATTTCTGTTATTGGATTAGTCATAATAATTGATGCCAAATAATCCCCTGAAGAATAATAACCTAAACCTGTATAAGAAGATGTATTTTTTCCTTGAAAACCAGTGAATTGATATGATGAATTAGAATTTGCACTAATTTGAACTTTTGTCGATGCATTATACCATCCAGAATAAGGTGAGTGGTACCCACCATTAACAGGATTAGAAATTGTTGTAAGATAATATTGTGTGAGAAAATTATAAACTATTACAATATTAGTTCCATTGATGGTTTCCGAAATAGATTGAGATGTAAAATTAATATATCTTACATCTGTTGCACCGTAAATAAGAGTTTGAATTGTTCCGCTATAACTACCATTTATATAATTTCCTTCAGTTGAATTAAAATAAATTTGAGTTATATTATCTGAAATAATTATATATTTATCCAAAGTAGTTCCTAAACCATTGGAAAGATTAACATCCCATTGAAAAGTATTTGCTATTCCTACTTCTTCAAATGATATATTGTAAGCTCGATTAAAAGTAACATTATCATTATAATTCTTTCCACTGATAACAATCTTAACACCTTTGAAACTTGATTCATTATGGAGTAATACTGTTCCGGCTCCATTGGTTAAACGCCACCATCCTATGGGATTGTTAAAAGAACCATTGATAGCAGATGCATTCCAATAATATGTTCCATTTGGAAGATGATAAGAAAAATTACCATACCCTGTTTTGATAGTTCCCGATACATTTACTCCCCATTCCAATAGTTTTGGTTTTGATAATGGAGTAAAATTTAAATAATATAGTACTTCTGTAAATTTAACATTCTCTGTAACAGATGCACCGTTTACAGTAAAAGAAGCTGTTCCTCCAGAGTATTTTTTATTCGATGTTTGATAAGTAAATGTATATGTGTCATTAGGTTCATAATTTGTAAGGGAAGTTGTTGTGCCAGATAATTTCTGACCTATCAAAGATTCCGATAAACCGGGTTGATTTGTGAGATTAACATACCATGTATCTCCTGATGGTAGTCCACTTTCATTGTATGTAATTTGATATCCTGTAAATGTAATTAATTGTGTGAGATTTGTACTTACTATGGTAATAATCCCTGTATATGGATTAGATGCATAACCTGTGGCATTAATAACTTGATATGTATAATTACCAGAATGAAGTGAAGTTATATTATCATAGGAAGTTGTAGAATTTTGCCATATCACAACGGTTGTATTATTAAATCTTATTCCCCATACTGTACCTAATAAGAGTGAGGTTTGCTTAAAAGATATTTGCTGAGATCCAGAGTTGCTAATAACTCTTGATCCAAATGTTATAGATGGCATAACATTATCAGGGGGATATGCGCGAATTCTTGCCCAATGAAAAGTTGCTGAATATCCTGAACTTATACCTGCCACATCCAGTCCTAAATGACTTACCCCAAATGTTTGACTTGTATCATCCCATGTTACAATATTTTGATAATTATAGTATAATTGTTCATTTCCTGAAGCAACCCATATTCCACCCAATATTCCGGAAAGTGAATTGGTAGTTGTTATTGCATTCCTATGTGTAGAATCTCCTATTTGTATGAAATTTCCATTAACATATGCATTTTCAAAATAATATCCATAACTAACTACATTTTCATCCGATGTAGAACCTGTTCCTATGAATAATGCTGCTCTTTCATAATCAGTTGTTGGTAATGAAGCCGTGACCGATGTTTCAAATACTGAAGGATTAGAAAAAGTATTAACACTTTGAACAAATGTATCGTAGTTTGTTGTGGACGATATAGTTAAACCATTGGAAACAGTTATTGTGCCTCCACTTCCTAAATTACTTGTCCATTTATTTGTATTTAAAGTGGTTCCTGCGAAATTATCATAAAACTCAAAAACCTTTGCACCATTATCAAATTGTCCGTAAACTGTTGAGAGTTGTGGAGCTAATCCCCAATGTGAAGACCATGATGCTGTGGTTGAAAGAAATGCCATATAAATTATAACACTTCCATTTGCTGGTACTATGGTATTTGATAGATTAACCCACACTGTAGATGAAGTAGCTGTTGTGGTATTATTTGTTTCAATCCAACCTGCAAGTTCGTTTGTTGATGTAAAGGTTGTAGAATTATAAAATCTTACATTTGATACATTGGCATTCAAATAAGAAGAATAATTAGACCAATCTATTTTCAACATTTGAGTAAAATTTTTAGGCGTAGCGGTACTCTGTGAATTTGAAAGTGTGATTGCAACATAATGCGATGGTAAAGCAGCACTACTTGTCGTTGGAATAAAAACCAAAAAAGATGTGGTGAAAAGGAAACTTAAAACAATAACTGCTTTTAATTTCTTATTCATTTAAACCCTCACGCATGATCTATTATTTCATTAGATTTATTATATTTTTTTATTTTAGGTGATTTCTTTTTTAAATAAATGAAAAATACAACATCGCCAAGAGAAATGACATAAATTAACATCAGAAAGGAAAAGGATATGGTTTTGAGATATCCTGCGATTCCGCTATCAATTAGAAATAAGATTGAGTTAAATAGAAAAAATTTAAACATACTATCAGAATAAGATATAATAAACCTATTAAAAGTTTTCAATGACCTTTTTGCTGATTAATGCAATATCATCTATTTTTTTACAGTGATTATCCAGATTCAGAAGTGTTACTCCGGTAAGATTACATAT
>JAJZJI010000093.1 GCA_021828345.1 Microcaldota archaeon | reverse complement strand
TATAATGCTACAAATATACTTGTTATTTCTATGCTGTTTTTATCAAATACAGTATAACGAAGGTTTTTGTTTATGGCAGATAATAAAGAAAAAGAGGTAAAGGAGGTAAAAGAGTCCAAAGAGCGCCAGCATAAAAAAGAGGAGAAGCAGGCGCAATCTATAGTTAGAATTGCTGGAAGAGACGTTGACGGAGCATTGCCTTTAAATCGGGCACTATCCAAGGTTAAAGGCATTGGTGATATGATGTCAAATGCACTCTCAAATGCAATAGAGAGAACACATAACATATCAAGAACAACACCAGTAGGCTCATTAACAGACAAACAAATGGGAAGCATAGAGGAGATAATTAAAAATCCTGACAAATATGGTATACCTCCGTATTTTCTAAACAAGCAGAAGAGTTTTGAGAATGGGAATAATATGCATTTTGTAGGAAATGATCTTATATTTTCAACAAGGCAGGATATAAATAGAAAAATTACAACAAGAACGTGGACAGGATATAGGCATCAATATGGCCAGAAGGTCCGCGGACAGCACACAAGAACTACAGGAAGAACTGGAGCAACAATTGGAGTTACAAAAAGCAAAGTAGCACCAGGAGCAGCACCTGCAGCAGCAAAAGAACCTGAAAAGAAGAAGTGATTGATTGGGAGCACCGAAAAAGAATAGAAGAAAATATGAAAAGCCAAGAGGCATGTGGAATTTACAAAGGATAAAGTCCGATAATGAAATAATTGATGAATATGGACTCAAGAATATGAAAGAGCTTTGGCAGGCGCAGTCTGAAATTAGTAGGATAAGAGGAAATGTTAGGCAATTACTTTCAGGTAGCACACAAAACAAAAATGTTGAAAGCAACATACTTGCCAATCTCTCAAAAAAAGGTATATCCCCAGAAAATCCAACATTAGATCAATTACTTGACCTTAAAGAGAATGCGGTTCTTGAGAGAAGGCTGCAGTCGATAGTATTTAGAAAGGGAATGGCAAAAACAATGAAGCAGGCAAGACAATTAATAACCCATGGCTTTATAGCAATCAATGGGAAAAAACTCGATAAACCAGGATATATTGTCAGTAAAGAAGAAGAGAGCAAACTATCATACTACAAACCTATCGTTATACAAATTGCGCCAAAAATTGAGGAAAAGAAGGTTTCAAAAGAGAGCAATGAAAGTGCTCAGAGTGAATAATTATGGGAGGAAATAAGGGTGCAAAACCCAAAGCGACAAAGGCTCAGCCTACAAAGAACAAAGAAAAAGAAATCGTATCTTATGAGGCAAAGGCCTTAGAAGAAATAAAAACAAAACCAAAAGGTCCGAGAATAGCTGTTGCACATGTTTATTCATCGAAGAATGATACAATAATAACGCTCACTGATTTAAGTGGTGCAGAAACAATAGCTGTTGGAAGTGGAGGCATGATGGTAAACGCTGATTCTCAAGAGGGTGAGCCGTATGCCGCAATGCAGGCTGCCTACAAGGTTGCAGCAACAGCAAAAGAAAAAGGAGTTACAGCAATAAACATTGAGATTCGTGCACCAGGAGGTTCAGGAACAAAAACACCCGGAGCAGGAGCTCAGGCAGTGGTTAGAGTGCTTGCAAGAAGCGGATTGCGTGTAAATAGAATTGAGGATGTCACGCCAATACCAAGTGATAGCACACGAAGACCTGGCGGTAAAAGAGGAAGGAGAGTATAATTTATTTGGTTAATGCAAATTAACCAAGACTTATTCTATATTTTTATTTAACACAGATAAATGATGTTTTTTATTAGAATCCTTTATTAATGTTATTGTTGATATTTTAGCGGTGTATTAATGGACACATCAGATAATTCTAATTCGCCTACTCAAAGGGCACAGGGAAAAATCCCAATAAAATTAGTTGGGGCAATTGTGGTTATAGTATTAATAGTTGGGGCATTATTTGTTTTAACTGGAATGGGGCAAAAGAGCAGCAGCACGCAATTAACGCAAAATACTACTATTGCGACAAGCACTATAAATAGCGCAAAACCGAATACTACAACTATAACAACTAACAAAACTTCAACGAATGTTTCAGCCGCGCCAAGTTCGAATTCGAATAAATTTAGCAATGCTAGCATAATAAGCACAACGCAATTTGATTCAATTTTAGGTAGTAAGTGGGCATATTTTAACACGACAAACGGAAGCTTTGGCAGTAGCAATAGTAATTTAATTTATTATGCACATCACTTTAAATATAATAAAACAGCAACTGGAGCAACTGGTGTTTACTTAAGTCAGAATGCTACAACACTCTTATCTTATTATAGAGCCATTTCTGGCTTTGTGTTTGTAAATAAATCCTACACGCCAATTAATGGAACATTAAGTGGAGCAAATTATACCTACGGAAATGAGTATAGAATATCTTATGGAAGTGGAGGAAAGATCACCAGTTTAGGCAAAATAGGTACTGCAATAATTGCTATAAAAGGACATTATATTGTAGCCGCAATCATATATAATTATACGTTTAATTTGACTGATGCAAAAGCATTACTACAATACCAACTTAATGACCTAAACACATCAGGTTAGATTACCATAAATTGGGTGTATATATATGCAACCTCAAAATTTTGGGCAGGGATCGCGTACATTGGGTCCGACAGGAACACGAATTGTCGGATTGCTTTTTATTTTAGTTGGAATACCTATTGTATACATAACATATGGGATGATTTTCGGCCCAAGTATTGCAACAAATTGGACCGTTTTAAAAGGCACTATAGTGAGCACTAATGTAAGCGTCACACACACATCTTTTAACAATTACAGTTACACACCAAATGTAAGATACAGCTATGTAATTAATGGAATTATGTATATGGGTTCCAATATATATCCGTCAAATAACAATTTTGAATACCCGACAGGACCACAGGCAGAAGCAGTGATACAAAATTATACAGTAGGTAAGAGCGTAAACGTATATTATGATCCTACAGGAAATGGCGCTACAGCATTAACCACAAAAAATAATGGAGCTGCAAGCACATTAATATTAGTCTTCTTTATAATTGGTATAATTGCGATATTGATGGGTGTGCTTGCATTAGTATTTGGGAATAGATGAGATTATGGTAAATTTTTATTCTACATTGCCATTTTCTTTAAACGACAACGAAAAAATATTAGAGAGTGTAAAACCCATATGGAAGGGATATTTTCTTAGAAACCAGCTTTTTGGATTAGTAGCCATAATATTTTTAGGGATTTTTTTTGCAGCAAACGTAGTGATTATAGGTTCTAATATTCCAAAAGTAAATACAACATCCGTTATGATTTTAGCCATAGCAACATTTATAGTAATTATTTTAATAGGTGTTGCGATTAATGCACTTGCAGCAAAAATATCATATAAAAAATTTCAGATATGGATAACAAACCAACGAATAA
The DNA here is from genome assembly GCA_021828345.1 of Microcaldota archaeon. The sequence continues at coordinate 1,457 of JAJZJI010000093.1, read as the reverse complement.
TAAGTGCGCGAGGTTTCATAGGATTTAATACAGAATCCATTGCTATTACAACCATAACTGATGTAGTCATAAACAGGGGTTTTATCGATAGAATTTTGGGTCTATCTTCAGTCATGGCTGTACCTATGGGGGGTATGATGATGTATGGAAGAACTTCCAATTTTAGCACCGTTGGTTTTATACCCGCATTGCTTCCAAATGATGCGATAAAAATACAAAAATTAATATTCAATGCTAAAAACGCGGCAAAATAATTTACTTATTCTATATTTTTATTATTTAAAAAACGCAAATAGATACATTTCTTTTGATTAAAATCCTTTATTAATATTATTGTTGATATTTAAGCGGTGTATTAATGGACACATCAGATAATTCTAATTCGCCTACTCAAAGGGCACAGGGAAAAATCCCAATAAAATTAGTTGGGGCAATTGTGGTTATAGTATTAATAGTTGGGGCATTATTTGTTTTAACTGGAATGGGGCAAAAGAGCAGCAGCAAGCAATTAACGCAAAATACTACTATTGCGACAAGCACTATAAATAGCGCAAAACCAAATACTACAACTATAACAACTAATAAAACTTCAACGAATGTTTCAGCCGCGCCAAGTTCGAATTCAAGTAAGTTTGGAAATTCGAGCGTAATAACTACAGCACAATTTGATTCGGTTTTAGGAGACAAGTGGGCACACATAAACACAACCCATGGAATTATTCCAAATAATAAAGGTAATCTTACTTATTATGGAAGTTATTTTAGGTATAATAAGACAAGTATCGGAATTATCGGTACCTATTCAAGCTCAAATATTACAGCAATTCCGTTTTATTACAAAACATTATTCCAGTTCCAATTTACAAATAAATCAAATTTCTTTAATGGAACAATTGGAAGTACAAATTATACATATGGGGAAATCTATGAACCAAAGTATGATATTAATGGAACAATTATTGGTACAACACCGTTAGGTTCAGCAATAGTTGCAGCAAAAGGAAGTTATATTATAGTTATAATGATAACCAATTATACATTTAATTTGACTGATGCAAAAGCATTACTGCAATACCAGCTTAATGACCTAAACACATCAGGTTAGATTACCATAAATTAGGTGTATATAAACCTAAAAACTTTAGACGAAATCATGTATATTAGGCCCGGTAAGAAGACAGATTGTCGGGTTACTTTTTATTTTAGTTAAAGTATTACAACATTAACAACAGAGAATAATAAAGCTGCAAATACATTGATATTAATCTTTTTATAGTAGGCATAATTACAACATTGATAATTTATAAAAGAACTTCCAATTTTAGCACTATATCTTTACCTAATGTAAGGCTCACGCTATCATTTATTTATTTACAAAAAAGGATACTGAAAAAAGATGTAGTCTTGAGGTTTAATGCGAGGGCTCTTGCTTTTCTTACACACATATTAAACTTCCA
>JAJZJI010000008.1 GCA_021828345.1 Microcaldota archaeon | reverse complement strand
TACGCAAGAAATGTATATGATTTTATTGAAGAAACATTGCAATCAACTCAAGTCGGATGTATAATTGAGGAAGTAATGGCACAGCACCTTGCACGCGTACGTGAAACTGGGATCACAAAACACTATGATAATTATCTTAAATTTATGCAGCTTAAATCAAAAAAAGAAATAGATTTCTTATACCTTAAAGAAGATGGCTCGATTATAGGCATAGAAGTAAAGTATCAAAACAGTATAAGCAAAAATGATTTTGTTAAGAGCAAAAAAATAAATAAATACATTATAGTAACAAAAGATGATATTATGTTTAAAGATGATACTGCACATATTCCAGCTTCAATATTTCTTATATTACTGCAGGAATCTGAATTTGAAATGTAGTATATAACCGCCACATATATACACATACAAATCTTCTCATTAGTAATGAGAACTATTGTGCATTGATAATTAACATAGATAAAATAAGTATTATATATACCATTTCCACAACGGTAAAATCCTTATTTTTTTGTTCTCTTTTATTAAGTCATCCTCCTGATTATACGTCAATACTAAGCCCTCTTTTAAATCAAACTGGTTTAATGCTTCTATTAGTCCTTTTAATTCCCTTTCAATATTATTCTCATCTAATTTGTAACATACCTGTATTGCCATTTTTACCTTTGATGACTCTTTTATTATAAAATCACATTCATTATTATTCTTTGATTTAAAATAAAATATCTGATTATTATTTTTTCTTATGGCAAGATAGGCAATATTTTCTAGCATTCTTCCTTTATCCTCAGAAAAAGAGAGTGAATTAGCTGAGCAAAAGCCATTATCTATGGCATATACTTTTTTAGGATTAACTATCTGTTTTTTTAATGAATAGTTAAACTGCGGAACAGTAAAAATCATATAGCTATCTTCTAGATATGATATGAATGATGATACTGTGTTTACCGAACCTAAAGAAAATATGTTTTTTAAATTATTAAATGAAAACTCTTTTCCTACATTTGATAACAAATACAGTGCCAGTTCTTTCAAAATTTTAGCTTCGCGTATATTGTATCTTGCAACAATATCCCTTTGTATAATATCAATAAATAACTCGCGTAGTATATCCTTATTTTGATATTTGAGGTACTCCGGAAATCCTCCCTCATTAAAATATATTTCAAATGCTTTTATCCCATCCTTTTGCATCTTAAAAGATTCAAATTCTTTAAAATTAAATGGAAGTAATTCTACATTAATATGCCTTCCGGTCAATCGTGTACCAAGTTCCTTGCTTAAAAGCGAGGCATTGGATCCTGTTATTATAAATTTTTTATCCCTATCCAGTCTGGACCTTACAAAAATCTCCCAATTTGGTATATTTTGTATTTCATCAAATAAATAGAATTCCACTTCCCCAAACTCCTCTTTATATATTTCATCGAGTTTTTCAAAATCAGCCACTTCAAAACCCGTTAGCCGCGTATCCTCAAAATTTAGATAATTAAAGCTTTTAATTTTTTTTGAAAGCTGACGCATAAGTGTACTTTTACCGCACCTTCTTATTCCAGAAATAATAAGCGCATGTGGTAATTTCGTATTTATATTAACAATTACATTACGCTCTACTCCTATATCCTGGTTATTAAACAGAGTTCTTTGTGATAGAATAACCTCTCTTAACTCTTCCTTTAATATCATAATTAGGTTAATAACGCCTATATATTTATATCTTCTCATTAGTAATGAGAACTATTGTGCATTACTAATGCACAGTTTCAATATATTTAAAATGAATGCCAATGCTTTACTGCTCTAAAAAATTAAGTATAGACTTTTAACGCCAAATCGAATAATCATATATTATTTATATCTATCAATCTATCATATTACTATTGTATAAGCAGTGTATTATTATAGTGTATTTGGTGCATATTTTGATTGATAAACGTTATACAGTTTTTATTTTTATTACATTTTTAACATTATTTCTCTTTAATAATGTGTTCGCATCAAGCTCAACAAATCTCGGTGGAGGAATTGGGGGGGGAAGCAATGGCTATTGCGTGAATGCGCAAGGGTATGCAGGATTTTGTGGACTTGCAGCGGTAAGCACATTTGATACACAGTATCAGGGATATGCAGGCAATGGACAGATAGAAAAAATAGCAGCCCCAGTATCATTACCTATGCCAGTAACACCAATAATTCAGGCATATGATAATAATTATGCGCAATCACTCATAACCTGTCCAGTAAATCCAAATCCACCAAATACCTCAGAATATTTTATCTCAAATAGAAATTCGTATATTGGAGGAGATAGATGTCTTGCAAGCCTTGTGCCGCTGCCAACTGCTGTAATGTTAATAACATCTGTTATATGGGGCGTTCCAGGAGAGATCTCAAATATGGCAAATATACCACAGCAGGAGTTAAATATATATAAACAAATTGAGGGTAGTGTTGCTGCGGCAGAGACATCAGCAGGTACAACATCAATGGGATCATTTTTAGGATTTAGTTATTTTGAAAAGGGATGTAGCTATTTGTGTGTGATAGTATCAACGCCAGCATCAGCAGTAACACAGTACTACATTGTTAATGTAGGAAATGCAAACATACAAAACATCGCATACTCTGGAGAATCTAATATTCAGGGAAGCAGCTATAATATATCAAACGGGTATAACACACAATCATATATATTTCAGCAATTCCCATCTTCAACGCAAAAAGGCGTGTGGAGTTGGAATGCAAATTTTGCTGATTTGAGCAATGCAAACCTCAAAGATTTATCCTCGACAAAAAGCATAAACAATCTTATATTTTATACATACAGCATGCTCTATGTTCCACCATATGAATACTATTATTGGTTTTGTAAGTACACTTACGATTATTCGGTAACTGCAAACATAAATTATATACACAATGCAAATGTGACAATACCACTCTCGAAAATGACTTCACAAACGACAAATTATGGAAGCGTTGGTGGATTAAATATGCCATATACGCAGACAATAACAAATAGCCCTGCATGTAGTGGCTCTGTTAGTTTTGGCGGAGAATGTCCATTCAGTCAACCAACCTGTCCAAACCTCTTATATAGAGGGGGTACTGTTGTTACCTGCACAGGAAATACTGGAACGGATGGTCTTGTAATAAACGGGGGAAAATTCTATTTAGTATCTACCGGTGGCGGCACATTAAATTATAATGGAAAATCATATTACAACCTTAATGTTTATAGTGCGAACGCGCAGATAAATGGGGATGTATGTAGAATATATAATTGCAGAATATTTTATAATGAAATATTTTTCTATCCAACAAATCCAGGCCCAGTTGGCGCTAATTGTGGTGGAGGATTCAGATTCTATTACAATAATAAGTACTGGTGCTCTGCGTCTAGTGGAGGTGGAGGACAGACAGGCATACCAATACCAATAGTATTTGGCACAAATATAAAATATTACTGGATAGCATACAGGGTATGTACGAACTTTGATTATAGCTGTACATATTCTATGGGATATTTAACACTGCCGCAGTGGACCAACACAACTATAGTCCCATATCTTACATATAACATAAGTTTGCCTTCAACATATAGTGATATAAACAACCAGCTGACATTTTTGAATAATTCATATGACATATACAGCCCGCATAATTTCTTAGATCCGGGCAATTATCTAGATCCATATCCTATATATACGGATTCGCAACTGCTATTCAATTATAATGGAACGCTTGCAGAATTGCCATTAAATTTCACATCATTTAACAGATCTAATTTCAATACATTATCTAACATACCTAAAAATACATTAATGACTACCATAACAAGCGGTAGTGCCGCAGGACTTGGAGCAGGACAATCATTTGCAGGCTTCCAGACAGATGGCGGTTATCTTTTTGGCAGCATAAAGAATCCAGATTTCATAACATCATCACCAAACGATTACATATATGTATTAAATTACTCATACCAATGCGGTATATTCTGTATACATAAAACAACAAACGCAAATCTTTATATATTAAGATTAATACCACAGGGAGATTTTAATTTGACAAATACGCAGCCAGATACACTCCCATCATCTAGCTCTCCTAATTATCAATCATCACTTAATAATTGGAAGATGGAATGGGAGACATACTGGAATAATTCATTGGTTGTGCAATCAAGCAACTTATATATTATTGGAGGCTCCACATTATCAACAGTAAATAGCGGAGCGTTTGGATATACTACAGGATTTTGGAGCTGGTTATTAGGAAGCAGCAGCGCAAAAGGCACATTTAGCTTCTTGCCTACAGCACTTACAACAGATTATTCAGGAGATCTATTTATAGAAGGAAAACAGCAACCTACACAGACATTGGTTATAGGAAGAAGAAGCGCAAATGGGGATACTACAGAAAACGTAATAACAACACCTAGCGGATACCAAGCATCAAATGAATTCACAGCATCACCAGGAGGTCAATACCTATTTTTAGCAAACATAAAGTATGGAAACATATCAATATTTAATGGTGCGAATTTAACATACACTGGAAATATATCACTATCATATTCAACACCGCAGAATAATTTGAATATAGCTAAATATTTGGCAAATGGAGGACCATATGGAAGTGCTACAGTTGCAGGTACTTACTATACATCAAAAGCGGTAAATGATATAGCAGCATATCACCATCCAGTATCCATATTCGAATCGGATGGTGTTTTGTACGTATTAGATAACTGGAGCTTTACAGTAACAACAAGCGATGGACAGGTAGAGAATTCGAAGATGTTAATTCTACGTGCATTCTCAGGAAATGGTATAGAAATACCAATAGATTCTTTTAACATCAATGATCTGCTTGGAACTACAACAGGCGTTGCACCAAGTGGAGCTGAATTATCTGGCATAAATTTCCCACCATATGGATGGGTTATATCTGCAAACATATCGGTTGGAAATAACAAATATATTACATACTGCGCCGTTGGAGGAAGCAATGGATGCACATATACACCTATTACATTACCGGCGCATGCGGGCATATCAACATATCCACAGGCGAGTATTAGAGGTAATAATGGATATCAGCCAATTGGTCCACTAGTATTTAATGTAAATCCAAATATAGGTCAAATAGGCCCAAGTGTTAGTACCAATTTAGGGGAGACAAATATAACCATGAGTTCAAATTATAATAATACAGCATATCTAACAGCAAATGTACTTCCTATAACAACATATGATATTCCAGGAGGAGGCCTCCCAGAGAGTGCATGGAAGGAATTATTAGTATTGAACTTAAATGTATTCAATTATACTAAGGTCCAAAATATGCAAAATGACTCTTATGTATGTTATATAAGCCAGAATAGTTCTGCCTATCCAGACTCGCCATGTGTAGAACCACGTACTGGAACGGATCTGCAGAATTTACTTAACAATATAACCGGTCCAATTTTAGGCATTCCAAGCCCAATAGGATATATAGAAGGACAGGGATCTCCGCAGCGCTTTTTGAATCTGCCAAATATTATATCGCTTCTAATACCAACAAATATACATGGAAATAGCGCTCAAAACTCCGCAAATGCGCAGTCTACAACATCGAATGGATGCGCAACTATTTATGGAAAGCAGCAATGTCTTAGTACAAGCGAGCAGAATATATTATCACAGGCAAATCCTTCAACAAAACAGGCTGCAAGCAGCGTTCAGCGTGAATATCTAAATAGCACAATACAGGGTTATTTCTTAGTTCCATATAACATATCATATACATTAAAGCAGCAATGGAGCCCATCAACACTAACAGGACAACCACAAGGTGATCCACCACCCGTAGGAAGCGCTGCTTGCATCTATAACTTCCCAAGCGATCCAAATACGCAAACAACAGTAACATTTGGATATCAGGGCATAAATCCATCGTCAAGCAATCTTAATGAGAGCATCGAAGGAGGTCCAATATATCTACAATCAATATCATCCTCAAAACAGTTATATGTTCCAAACGTATCTGATGTAGGATTATTCGTAACGCCAAACTTTGGCTATAATCTATTATCCGATAGGCTATTTGGAGAGATATATATAAACCAGAGCGTTGGACCACAGGGTAATCATCTATTTAACATAATACCGCAGGTAATAAACCAGAGTCATATCTTTAATTACATACTAAATACATTCGTTCAGGTTGGAGCTATTCTTCCTACAGGTGTACAATCAATTGCAGCATATGAAACCGAAACCGCTGTACCTATAACACCACCAACAGTTAATCAGCAGAGCATAACAGGCTATTTCCTGCCAAGCTATTATAGTGGAAATAATAGATTAACATACTCAAATAGCCCAATTAATGGAAATGATATATCATTGCCCGAATTATTTAGCACATTCCAAAAGGAGAATTATATTTATAATCTAACATTAAATTTAACCGGGAATAATAATGTGCTTGGGTATAACAGATTGGTATACGTATTTGTAGATAGATTTAACAATTATATATTTGCGCCAATAGATATGGACATAGGAAATGTAACTACAATAACCATACAAAATAGCACCAGTGTAAATGCGCTCAATCCAAATGAGACATCAATTACAATAAATGGCATTGCAGGATATTATTCTAATATATTTAATAACAATCCATCCCCACTGCCCGCAGGATCAAATATATATCTGTATTATCAGAAGAACATAAATTATTATTCTAGCTCAACATTTGGATTACTATCGGCATTGGCCCAGTATAACCAGTTATGCGCATTCGGTAATAATCCAAGTTCATGCACGCTTGCAAACCCATTAAATGCTACGCAGACAATACTATCATTTGGAAGTCCGCAATATAATACAGTTACATTCCATACACAATATAATTCTATAAACGAATGTTCGCCAGAACCAGACAGCCTAATTAGCACGAATTATATTAATTCGTTAAAGGAATGCAACATCTATGGAAGCTATGGTCTGCCGATGACTGGAGTAACCGCGCAGGGCAATACAGAATATTGTGTGCCGAACTTTGCTAATGGAACAGGAACATTAACATCGCAACTAGGCTTAATAGGCATTACCCAAACAAATAGCATAGGCGCATTTAGTTATCAGTTTAATGTATGTGGCACAGGAGAGGGATCGGTTATAGCACAGTATTATGGAGCACCATACCCACAGCCGCAGCCATTTGAGCAGCAAAATTTAGCTAACACTCAAACCTTTGGAACCGCAATAAACCCATCACTTATTGGATTCCCATCAGAAGAGTACAGCTATACATACTTCCCCAATGAGAGCGTATCAGAATTCCCAGTGGGCAATTTCGTACTTGCATTTGGAAATATAGAACTGCCATTAATGATAATTATAGCAATGGCAATTATAGTAATAAAGTATAAGCTTGAGATAAATAAAAGCTCAAATATAAAGAAAAAAAAATAGGATTTATATGATAATATTATTGAGTTTTAGCGCAATATCATCTCTTATTCCGATAATATTGATTATCCTTCTTATTGCAGCTGCTGGCGGATTAACACGCGGCTCTAGTTTTTTTGATCTTTTAGGTTTTGGAACATTAATGGGCTTCACACAAGGAACGATAAAGAGCAGGCTAAAGGGTATAAACAGAAAATATGGAGGGGATTATACGTTAAGGCATGGGAAAAGTAAGGTATTTTCTGGAGAGAATACTATAAAATCCATGAAAAAACGAGAGGAGGATCGTAATAAAATAAATTCTGAAGTAAAAAAAAGACTTGAAAGCCAATATATGAGCGGAGTTTTATCAGTGCCAGGTATGGCGACAATGACGGGATTGCAACGCAGAAAATATATGAAATATGCAACAAGGCTCGCAGATATAAAAACCAAAAAAAGTACACTTGCAAATTACAAAAAAAATTATATTAATAATAAAGGAGATAAGAGCTTTTTCGGAGAAAAAACGATGAGTAAGATAAAGGATAAAGAATTTGCTTTGAGCGTTGCAGAGAATGCCTATTATTTTAAACAATTTAGAGCACTTCATGGAAATAAAAATGCAAATAGTGTAATAAAGCAGGCAAAGCTTGATGTTTATAGGAAATATGGAAGATTTAGTACAGCGCGCAGATATAGAAACGAGTACGGAAATGTTGCAGCGATGCCACTTGCGGCAGTTGGACTTGCAGCTTATGAATATGATTCAGCTGCCAATATGTTAAAATATATGCGTAAGAGATTAAACAGTAGAGCTAATAGAATAAATAGAAAGGTAAATAGTAATGTATTGGCACCTCCTGGATCTAATATAGCAAATAGAGGAGAAGCAAATCAAATTCCAGGATATTTCGCAAATAGAAGAGAGGGCATGAGGAGAAAGATGAATCAGGTTTTTGATAGAGTTTTAGCAGAAAAGAGAGCTAATACACCACTTGTTGCACCGACAGCCACATTGGCGGCATCGGATGCCGAGTATGCTGAGTTAAAAAAGAGCATGAAATATATGAATAAGGGCATTTACGATTGGGTTAGGGGCAATAATACATCAAGAACGCAATTGGCAATGGGAATGATGCGATTGCAATTTAGCGCAAAGAGTTATGCGCGCAAAAAGAAAAGTAAAAAATTAGATTATAACGATAGCGATGATAATACGAGTAACAGCACTGGAAACGAATCACAAAGAGTAGAGAGTGATAACGCAGAAAGAGGACAGCAGGAAGCCAAACGGGAGGAGAATAAGACAACATTGGAAGAAAATAGCTCAAATAATGAATAATGCTTGAAATAACGTTATATAGCAAGATTTATATATTAATTAGTATATAATTCATATTGGCTTATAACTATTTGTGATTAATATGTCAAATATTCTAGTAGTAGAAAAGCTTGGACATTCTCCGACCTTAAATACAGTATTTATGGTGGAGGCCGTTATAAAAAATTCTAATAATTCCGTTATTACTATACCAGAAATAAAGCGTGCTCTTCCAAAACAGGTGAATCATAAAACTCTTATGACTATTCTTGAATATCTTGAAGAAAATGGTAAAATAGCAGTGAGCTTAAAAGGTATAACATGGATACATAATTCTAATAAGAATCTCAAGAAGGATATAAACAATGGTCTTGAACTATGAAATTAGTAAAAATCATTCTATCGCCCACCGCAGAGATGGCATATAAACAGCTTAACAGTTTTGCCGTAAATTCGAAATTAGAGCGTAGCATACTTAACTCAATAAAAAGGAAAATAGAACTTATCAAAATAAATTCACATTATGGCAATCCCATAGCCAAAAAATTAATACCTAAAGAATAGATACGTACGTATGGAGTTACGAACCTATTCCGTGTAGAGTTATCAGGTTTTTGGCGCATGTTATATACACTTACAAATGATGAAACTGAAATTTTTATAGTTGCATTTGTATTAGATATAGTAGACCATAAGGAATATGATAAAAAATTTGGATATATAGGATAAAAAGTTTTTACTTAATTTTATTCTTTGGTGCAATTATTTTCTATATTAAGAATAGTCATTATTTATTGTATCGCCTCTTTTTCATACACGCTACAGATTATACAATTAATATGTTAGTAGATCAAATAGACCTATTGATAAATATTACAGTATCAGTTGCCGTTTGAAAAACTAGATAATTACATAATTATTTTTAGATAACACACAATTATATCATAAAAATTTATGTACTTCTTATACGTTTTATTATTATATTACCTATCTCATCTCCTGTAGTAACTTCTGGTAGTACCATCCGTTCGACACCCGCCTTACTTAATTTTGCAATATCGTCAAACCTTGATATTCTGCTTATTATCTTTATTCGCTTGCTTATAGACCTTGCAGTGACTGCGGTTAGCGCATTCTTTATAGGATCGATATCACATAGTATTAGGGCTTTTGCCTTTTGCATGCCCATGTTCATTAGAGTCTCAACAGCGCCTTCATTTCCAATTATAGCATATCCACCAGATTTAAATATATGCTTGGCATCACGCTCATTACTCACTATTGTTATAGTGGTTATACCCTTTTTCTTTAACTCTTCTGCAAGACGTTCGCTAAAATTATTATAGGTGCTTAATATTACATGATCATTAAACTTTTTTATTTTTGATAGTAGCACACGCTCCTGTAATTTAAACATATGTACAGTATCAAAAAACCATGCAGCTACAAGAACTGTGAGTATTGGAAAATCTAGTGCGCCTAATAAATCCGCAACCAAAAGAAACGGATTTTTATAAGCAATTGCAGCTGGTATTATCCCAGGGTATGAGACGTTTAAGAAATTTGATATACACCATATTATCGCATTTCCTATATTAAGCCCAGCAAGCAATGCAAGCGCAAATGATAATATAAAAAGCACAACTATTAATGATATGAAAATATAACTTGTTTTGCCTATTGTTGCCATATCATCTACCTTTAAGCTTTGCAACAATGTTGTTGCCTAAATCTATCCCGACAAGTATTTCGGGTATTATGCATAAATCAGCGCCTGCGCGTAGCATCTTTGTTACAGAACTCTCCTCGTTTATGCGTATTATTGTTCGTACTTTAGGCGCTATCTTCTTTACAGTTATCACCCCAACAATATTATCAAAATCATTATCAGAACCGAAAATTATGCCGCTTGCGCTCTGTATTGATGCATCATTTAGATATAACTCATTTTTAAAATCCCCCTCGACTACAACATAGCCAAGTGATTTTAACATGTCGGCATTGGCCTGATTCTTCTCTATTATAGTAAACTTTTTTTTCTTTGTTGAAAGATCTTTTATCAATCTGTCGGTAAAATTTGAATAGCCACAAACAATTATATGCGACGTACGCCTATGTGCAGCAAAAAGATTAAATTGACGCTTGAAATCTATTGAGGATAACAATTCTATTACAGACGCAATCAAAAATCCTATTACTATTATTTTTACAATTCCATCTATTATAAGTATGCTAAAGAATGGATAAAATAAGCTGCTAAATGGCGCGATATACGGAAGCGCGGCATCATATCCCACTGCATCAAATAGCAATGAAAAAGTAAAGTAACTGCTGTTGTAGATATTTCCCAGAATATATCCCATTATAAGATCGGATGATATTACGAATACAAATGATAGTATTACTATAGAGATTATGCGTTTAAGAGACATGTCTTCTATAGTGCCGCCCATATATGATGACATTAATATAACCTATAATTATCAAAACGTATCAAAGGCCCAATTCCTTTAGTATTTCATTACTAGCGCTCTTTTGCGGTAGTGTAATATAATCCGCACCCGCTTCTAAGAGTTTCTCTTTTAAAAATTCATCATTTGCCCTTGTAACGATAAATATTTCTTTATTTAAATCGCGCGCAGTCAGTATTGTAAATAGATCCTTTGCGTCATTATCCATTACTATAGCTATTGCCTTTGCCGTAGATATAGATGCGTTTTTCAAAACAGGTGATAGTGTGGCATCGCCATGTATTACCTTAAATCCCTTCTCTATTATCCACTTTACCTTACTCTCGTCTGAGTCTATTATGATAAAATCAATTTTGTTCTCTACTAAGACATCCACTATGCGCTGCCCTATTATTCCATAACCGCAAACAATAACATGTCCCGATATGCTTAACTTGTCTGGCATCGCCTCACACTTATAAATAGAAAAAAAGGTTTAAAAGCGTGTATGCAAACACGCGCAGCATGGCGAGATAGAGATAAGACTAATCAAAATAGTAATATAGCTAAAATAGCTATTTAGATCGCTTATTTTTCATAGTTTCTATGCGTTTAACAATAGTTCCAAGACGCTTGAAATCCTCCTTAATTATCGGTACATTCTTCTTTAATCTCACTGCAGCGGCCGGATGTAATGTGGAAAAATAGTATCTATCCCCATCATGTGTTAACAATCCATGATTATGCATTATATTCTCAATCCCAATAGTTGTATTAGCCGCAAGAGATCCGAGTGTTATCACAATTTTTGGATCAACAATCTCAATCTGCTTCTTTAACAGTGGGGCACATATTTCAACCTCTTTTTTTGTTGGCATTCTATTTTTTGGAGGAAAAAATTGGACCGTACTTGTTATATATACATTATTTCTATCTATCCCAGATAGTGATAATAGTTCATTTAGCATCTTTCCGCTCATACCTATAAACGGTTTACCCTCTATATCCTCATTTCTTCCAGGAGCCTGACCGATTATCATTATATCAGCATCTACCGGTCCGTCCCCCTTGACAAAATTACTACTTAAACTCCACCCAGACATTTGCGACATTCTCTTATATTCATTATTCAATTTATTTATCCGTTTATTCTTTCCCAACGAAGACATTCTAACACCCGAATCCTATTCCCATAGGTTCTTTTAATTATCATCTATTCTATTGAATTCAATATAATATATAATACTATCTGTGCATCAGCTCATTTATATTATAATTTAATTTATTGCACAAATTTAAAGATGCCCTAAAGATTTAAATATTACCTTACTGCACAATATTTATATCGGTATTAGTATGACAAATTCTTTAAAAATGATTAATAGCAAATCGCAAAATAACACTAGTGATCTCGCAATTACAACACGTCATGAAAATAATTTATATTCTAATATTATTAGAAAAACAGCAGTTGTTGGAGCGTTATGCGCATCATTTGTATTCTTTGAGCAGAATGCCCTTGGAAATTTTGGGCAACCATTGCAAAAAACTAACATACATATAACACAGAGGGGATTTTCACCAAATGAGAATATACGCATAAATGAATATGCAATACCTATTAACAATAGCAATTATCTAGTTCTTGCTAGTAAAAAAGCTAATGCAAACGGCACACTCAGATTGGATCTAACCGCTTATGCATTAAATCCATTTAATAGTCAATGTATAATTAAAGAGTATGACGCCTCAACAAACAAGCGCATAGATGAATTTGTATTAAATCTTGCAACAAAAGATTCTAGTGCAAGAATTGGACATAATATACGCGCATTAAGTCAGAATCTTTCAGATTATAGCAGCGTTATGCTTGAGAATAATAGACATCCTATAAAAATAAGTGAGAGCAATAAAAGTGTAGCACCAAGTGAAATACCTACAGCAAAACCATTCTTTAATTTTACCGATCCTAACGCAAATAAGAGAGTTGAAAATTTCAAGGAAAATAAAATTGGAATAAAAGAGAGATTTGTTGAATTATTGCATTCGCCTATTGGAGATATATCAATGCTTGCAGGTCTTTTCATCACTATGGCAACGCTAATTTATATAGAGATGAAAGTAGTCAAAATGATATTTAAGCCATTCCAAAGAAAATAGTATTATCTGTTTTTTGCTTTCCCTTCAGCAATGCGGCCTGAGCCCCCACCGACAAAGTCCATTTTCATTTCTAAGAGCTTTGCTTTCGCAAAATCCGTAGCGGCATGTTGGGACTCAATTCCAGATATACAAACAATATCATTATCCTTATTATATAGCATAATGGTGGATTTTTTCTTTTTATCTACAATATGTGTGCATACAGCACGTAGAATTTCCCTTGAATAATCCAATCTTTTTTGATATGCATCTAAATTATCCATTTCTAATATAATCTCATCTGCAATACTTATGGAGAGATTATTAGTCATTGTTTTTATATCAGATTCCAGCTTATTTATCTTAGATTTTTGCTGCAGTGCACTCTCCTCAAGCTTATCTACATCACTATTCATTATATTTGATAGATTGCTTATCTTTGAGGATATGCCATTTGTATAGTCAAGCGCTGCTGGACCTGCAACAAACTCTATCCTAGTTATTCCGTCATGTATCTTTGAGGTATTTATTATCTTTATAATACCTATACTACTCTCTCTATTCATTAAGTGCAGTCCTCCGCATGCCTCTGCATCGATTATGGCGCCATTTAAATCTATTAATTCTACTATCCTCAAAAGGCTGCCTGGCACTCCGTGCCCCTGGTATATAGAAAAGCCAAATTTACTCTCAGCAACTCCGCGTTCCATTTCGCTTACCTTTACCTTTATGCCATTAAATATGAATCTATTTGCCATTGCCTCTATTTTCGATATATCACTATCAGATAATCGTTCATGATGAGCAATATCTATATGCGCTTTATCCGGCCCTTTATGTGCACCCTCCTGCCATGCGTGCTTACCAAGTACCTTGCGACATGAAGCGCTTATTAAATGCGTAGCGGTATGGTGAACCATAAGACGCAGCCTTCTATCTATATCCACTTCACAATTTACAATGTTATTAACCAAAAAGTTAGGCTTATGCTCAAGTGTATGTACTATGACACCGTTTGAACTTTGAACATCAATTACATTTATGCCATTTATCATTCCAAAATCGGCCTCCTGGCCACCACTCTCCGCGTAGAATACGGTCTTATCTAGTACTATCTCATTGCCCTCAATTTTTATTACTTTAGCCTGCGCTTTTGATGCAAATGAATAGAAGAGCTTCTCCGTTTTAGGTAATGCATTAGTATCAAGTTGAGATTTTGGACCTTTTATTTTTTTCCCTTCAACAAAATCGCTCTTTATTATACTTGAATAGAAATTTTCAGGTATTTCCACATTAATGCCCTTTGACTTCGCAACTATAGCTATATGCTCTGGAGTTATACCATTACTCTCATAAAGCAGCTTTAGCTTATCCGTAGTTATGCGCTCTTTTTTTGCAAGCATCGTATCTACAATCTTTCCGGCAGCACTCTTTGTGGCGTCATATCGCTTACGCTCAACCTCGATTATGCCAGGCATTTCAGCCACGCCATCAGAGAGTTCATCGTATAAGCCTTTAAGCTCGTTTGCATGAAGCTCCATTAATTTTATTATATCTAGGTTAATATTATGCTCATCAATAAGATCAAACATTCTTCTAAGTATTATTCTAAGATTATACCCCCCACCAACATTGCTTGGGAGCGCGCCATCAGTAACTCCAAATAGTAAACTTCTTGAATGATCCGCTATTGCATATGCTGCCTGCATAGGTTTTATAACATTATAATAATCATCCTTTGTTATTTTTGCTCTATTTATTATATAATCATCAAACTTCTCAAGAGATTGCGCATCACCCACATTTACAAATCCGGATATGTCTGCAACCTTTCTATATATATTTCTATCAAATTTTATACCTGAACTCTTTGTTATATACTTTAACTGCTTATTAAATGAGGCGTCATAAATAGTATCCGCTCCAGTATAAAACCATAAAAGACGCTCAAATCCCCATCCAACATCAACAACCATTCCGTCTAGCTCCTTTATTTTATTGTTTACATATTCATATTGGGTAAAAACACTATTTGAGAGCTCCGATCCTCCAGAAAAACTCTCGAGGCATGGGCCGAATTCAGAAAAATCACCCATCGCCCAAACATCCTCGATATATGTTAAACTATCACGTTTAACGCCAAGAACCTGTGTCATAAATTTATAATTAAGCTCTATTGTTCTATCACGCCAGTATCCTTCCTTTGGATAATTAAACGCATGCTGACCTGTCATCATAAAGGAGGTTAAATGCCTGCCAGTTATGCCAACATTTGGCACATCATTAAAACGCATGCACATCTGTGGCACTATTAATGGATTTGCGCCATACTCAAAACTCATCATCCCATTCTCTATGCGCTGAAAATCCTGTATGCTCGCTATTGTAAAATAAAGATCCTGCCTCCATCTGCTAACTACCGGATATCTATCTATAATGGCATGGTCATTCTTCTTAAAAAAATCAGCAAATTTGTTCCAAAACTCCACATATGAAATATCCTTTGGTGTATCCTTTATGAATGTATAGGGCTCATGCTCTGGATCACCACATAATTCCCTATTATTATCAAGTGTCCAGAAGTTCTTTTTACACTCTCTGCACTGCTTTCTTATAAAACCCTCTTTTGAGAATAATTCTGTCTGATAATAATCCTTATATTTGCTGCTAAAATCGCGTCTAAGCTCATCCTTATCCAACATACCCATCAGATCACTACGTTTTTACATCGCCAGAATTATACCAAACCTTACATTTATTACCAAAAAAACTGCAGAACTTACATTTCCACTGCTCATTCTCAGGAACGGTAAGAGCCTCACGCAGCCCATTCCAATATTTTAATGAATAGGACATTAGCTCATCATACTCCTTATCAGTATAATTTAACTTATACATTTTTATTAGTTTCTCAGTGAATTGATTGCTATATCTAATATACATTGTATTGCTTATTTCAGGAAGGCTCTTTATAATATTAAAAAAGTTTTTTGATATGCCCTCTATTTCACGAATATTATTTGGTATATTAAGCATAGCAATCTGCTGCTCGAATTCTCTAGTTAATGAGAGATTTTTTATCCAATAATCATCGCGAAACATCTCTATTGTATATCTTCCACTCTTTAAGTCTTCGAGCATCTTTCTATATAATATTACCTGCACTCTATGCGTTAATAGCTGCGCAGCATATGGAGGTTCATCCTTACTCTTTGTCTTATTTTCAAGTATTATTATTGCACCATCCTTCATATGTAGTTGATCTATTTTGCCGCGAAGACTAATAGTACCTATACGACCGAATATATTGACCTCGCGCGTCTTTTTACTCTTTAATAGTTCTGATATTCCTATATAATTTGTATAGAGCGTTTTATACACAAAATCGGCATAGCTCTTGGGCTCAAGATCAACTTGTATGTTTATCTTGTTCTCAAGTAGCTCATGTATCTTCTTGCCCACCTTCTCCGCTTTTGTCTGGGAGCTTCCGTAAATATATTCAAGCTCCATCTTTTTTTCGCACCAATACTGTGCGGATATGTCCGTAACGCTAATGCTCTTCTTTCCAAGCTTTCTCATTACGCCATTCATATTTCATCAGCCCGCCAACCAATCGTCATTGCCCAGATGGGCTCAGCGATTACCTCAGTCATCATCAGAATTAGTTTATGCATATAAATTAATAATATGTACTATGGGCGAAGCTGCAATAATATTATAAGTTTATTGTATATAAAATTGATAAATTAATTGCATACCAAAATAATTTTATTTTGCAAATAAGAATAGCTTTAAAAATTAGAATTTAACTGTGTGCCTGTAGATCACCAAGATTTCTTAGGTACTTATTTAATTTCCATAGATAAAACGAAATTATTATAATAAATATATTATTGTATTGTTCTGCAATAAAACAGAAATGTTTATATATTGTTCTGCAATAAAACAATTATGGAGTTTGAAGATGTTTTTGAAGAATGGGACGCCTACGCTAGACAGAAACGATTATTGGATAGAGACTTTAATAAGTTAAGTGTGATAGATAACGCGAATAAAAAAATTATAGCAATAACAGGTATAAGGCGTTGTGGTAAATCAAGTTTACTTATGCTATTTGAACGCGAACTGATCGCAAAAAAAAAGAAAGTCGCATACATTAATATGGAAGATAGCAGAATAAGTGGAAAAGACGGAATTCTTGATGAAGTATTGAAGTGGTTTGGTGAAGACGGTTTTCTTCTTCTTGACGAAATAACCGCTGTGAAAGACTGGGAGGGTTGGCTTGCAAGAGTGCATGAACAATTAAATGGAAGACTCAAACTTATAGTAACATCCTCTCGCGCAAGTATGATACATCCGAGCAAACCTCTTCGTGGACGCATCTTACCATTTGAACTATTTCCATTATCTTTCAAAGAATATTTATCATTCAAAAATATAGTTATAGAAAACACCATAGTGGGTCAAGGAAAACTGGAAAAAACATTAGAGGAATACATAAGGTATGGTGGATTTCCAGAAGTGGCTCTTGTGAAAGAAGAAATCGACAAAATACGTTATCTGGAATCGTACTTCAAAGATATAATAGGACTTGATATAGCTGAAGTAACTGGTGATAGTATAAACATTGTAGAAACGTTTGCAAGATATGCTATTGAAAGCAGTTACTTCTCTGCCTCAAAATGCTTGAATTTCTTTAAAACACTTGGATATAAAATTGGAAAGGAAAAACTTCTTAAACTTGAGAGTTATGCTTCTGCAAGCTATCTCTTTTTTTTTATTAAAATTTTCTCATACAATATAAAGGACAAATCACAGTATCCTAGAAAAGTATATAATGGCGATACCGGTTTTTATTATAGTAGTACTGGTAAAAAAGACCTTGGAATGCAATTCGAAAACCTTGTATTCATAGAATTAATGAGACGGCGCAAATTAAACGAAGAGATATGTTATTGGAGGGATAAAGATGGAGCGGAAACTGATTTTATGATAAAAACTGGTAGTTCTATTACAAAAATAATCCAAGCATCATACAATGTACAACAAGATGATGTAAGGAAAAGGGAGATAAAAGATGCAATAGCAGCATCAAAAGAATTTCATATTAAAACAGCATCAATAATAACAAAAGACCTCAATTCTGTTGAACATGTGGATACTATAGAAATCCGATTCATTCCGATAATAAAATGGCTTTTATCAAATTAACAATTCTTATTGTATGGAGTTAATAATTAAATATTACAAAAATTCATAAAATACTAGAACATAAATTCTAAATTATAATTATTCTTTCAAAATTTTGACATAGGTTCTTTCCACGATATTTTTTTAAATTGATTCAGAATTTTAGTTATACATAAAGATATTTTACACATACTCTTACGTTCAATAGAGATTGAAATTTATTCTAATATATTTTATTGGTTTATTTTTATATATTATTTTTATTTCTAAGCGCTATAGTCTCTTTCTTTATTTTGAGCACTTCCATTAGCTCGTTTGAACTAAGCAATGGAACACGTGTTCGATCATTATCGTCTATGCCTATTCGTGGGCATGCGGTATTTACAAGCGCATCAAATTCCATTAGATTATCTATTGAAGTAAAATCAAATGTATTTGCAACTAATATTCCAGCTTCGCAGCCCGACTCCTCTATTCTTTTTTTCATTATATTTGCAAGCTGCATATTATGCTGTCCATTCTTTGTGCTGACTAATATGCCGAATTTTTTAGCATTAATCGATGAGAGTATTTTACCTCTGCTTATCTTTCTATATTTCTCGCGATAGCTATCTATAAAACCAACATAATTCTGAAATGGTTCAACAACCAAAAAGGGCTTTTTAGTATTAAGCAATGCGCCAAGTGGATGAAACATACCGCCGCCGAAATATACATGTACATCGACCTCCCTATCTATGCTAGCTGAGCTGCCTATATCACAACCTAAAATTTGCCCCTTTTGTTTTGCAAACCCATAGGGCTTCCCTATTATAACATTCTTATTGTTTACAGAATAAAATGATTTTACTGCATCAAGCTGATGAATATGCTGTATTGTAGTAACAAGGCCTATGTTCTTATAAGGTTCTAGAGGTTTTAATGAATCTTTTAGTATATTTAAATTGGCATCTATTTCGTAATTAACATACTCAACATTGAAATCCACATGGTGAAATTCCGCATGCCCAAAATGAACAAGTTTATCGGCCGCTATATTCTTTGCCTCGTCTAGAGCCAGATCGCATGCGCCAAAGGTGGGGGATGCGGATATAAATACCTCATTTCCTAAAAGCTCAAGCTCCTTTGCATATTTCATAGCCTTATCCTTTAAGCCTTCTGGAAATTGCAGTAGTATACGCATTATTATCAACAGAGATTTAGCATTAAGTAATATTTAACATTATCCATTTATATGCCTTAAATGGCATAAAATGATATATAAATAAATAGTTAGTTTACAATACTTTTTTCCGATATCTTTATTTTATATAAACTGGATAATTTTGTACCAGCTCTTCTATATGCTTCTTTGACAAAGACTATGTTCTTTTTATCGGTCTTTACCATAAATATAGGCTGGTTGGCATTTACGCGTGCTGCTACAGATACAGGAGAGCCAAAAGCCATACTCATACCCTGGGATATTCTGTCTGCTCCGGCACCTGTTGCCATCTTGTGCTCTCTTATAACATTATGCGGAAATACGAGAACTCTAAAATAGTATTCACCAGGTATATTATTCTCAAGATACCTGTTTGTTATCTGTCTTGCAGACTCTAGCGCATTTGATCTTAATTGTATTCTCTCTGTTGTATTTAGTGTCATTGTTGTATCAAACGCATTAGAATCCTTTCCCATATTAAATACGATTATGCTCCTTCTTGGCATAGCCCTTACATAATTCTTTCTTGGTTTCTTTAGTGAAAACCTCGCCCACGCCTGTGAGTTTGGAGTTCTACACGTCCTTGCAGGTCTTAATCGCGCCATTTAAAACACCATAATAATTTTATATTACCCAAAAACTAGCATAGCTAATATACAGAGTACAGCTATATATGTAAGGAAAAAATATAAATATATGTAACATCCCTACTATAATATTCTTAGAAGGTAGGCAGATTATTATGTATGGGTCAAAATCAAAAATAAGCATTAAAAAGAGTATAGAGATATCCATGGTTGCGGCATCATTTGCAGCTTTGGGTTATTTTGGAACGCAGAAAGTTTTCAATTTCAGTGAAAATTTTAACACAGAAAGTAATGAACATGCAATGCTTATAAGAAAAATAGATAGGCGCCTTGAATTTAAATCTAATAAAAAACTTATTTTGATGCTACGAAAACTTGATGATAAAAAATAATTGCCTAAACAGTTCCTTTTTTTCGAAAAGCATATAAAGTTATATAAATATGAACAATCATATTAGACTATCATTTTGGAGTGAGTGGATGGACAATAATAACAATTTATTCGATGATGATGAAGAAGAGATAAAGAAAATAAATACATTTATATCGGGCATGATAAGTAATATAACAAAAGGAATGAGCGATGCAAGTAAAGACGGAACACCAAGTTATAGTTTTAGTATAAGAATTGACAAGGATGGTACTCCTGTGCTTGAAGAACAGCGAACACCCACATCGGAGAGTATCCACATGAAAAAGACTGAGTCTAAGGATGCAGAACATAGTCCTGCACCACTATATGATGTTGTAGAGGATAATAATTATGTTAATATAGTAATGGAATGTAAGGGTTTTAGAAAAAATGATATATCCATATGCATGCAAAATAATAATATTCTAATTAATTTTTCAACAAATAAAAAAATGGATAGTATAATAAAACTGCCATGCGCAGTAAAAAAAACGGGCTCGAAGGCTGAGCTTAAAAATGGCGTATTGCACGTAAAGTTAAAAAAGGCACGTGCCATAAAAACATTTAAAATTTCGATAAAATAAGGTGTAAAAAATGCAGAAAAAAGTGGCTAATTCAAAAAAGAAGAGTGGTAAAGCATATAGAAGTATCAAGATAAGCAGATTAAAAGCAAAGCACAGAAAATTACTAAAAGCGCAGAATAGAAAGAGGTAAATCCCTCTTTTGTTTTCCTTTTTCTAAAACAATATCACAATATTGTCTTTATATACCAATCAGATTATATCTATATACATCTGATCATTAAATTCATAAATTGTAGTGCTCTCATCCCTGCTGAGGCTCTCTATCATATTATCACGTGTGGAAAACTCTTTTATTATTCTCTTTGAGAGATCATACATAACCGTTTTGCCATCAAGATCATAATATACAAGTATTGTTCTATTTGATTCATTTGTCACTATTAAAACTTTTGATGATGGGTTATCTAAAGCTATAAAGAGGCTGCATAGCAATATTGCTCTATCCGTTATATCCCCAGCCATAAATCTAAGCGTCTCCTCCGGTGTTAACCAGAATTGAAGTGGCAAATTTATTTCATCAACATTATTTATTATAAATTCAAATGCCATATTTGCAGCATCTCTAAAATCCGAATCGTAGTTATAAGAGGCGAATGCCTTCTTTATAATATTTGCACGCTGCATTATAATATTGGATTTTGGCATTACCATTGTTGGCAATTGTGCAACCGAAATCTCCTCAGACGCCTCGATATGATCCTTATATCTTGATATTACCATTAGGTATATCTGATTTAATCTACTAAGCTTCTCATATTCTAAATCTAATTGATCGAATCTATTATCCATCAATTAGATCTATAATTTAAATAACTAAAATGCTTTCCATATTGTGCATAACCTTAAGATCTACCTAAATTTACTTGAAAATTAAGATATGTGTATTATTCGCACGTAAATTAAAATTAGAAATAAAATTATATTTGATAGCGTTTATCCTCCTCTAGTGTTTGCTCGTATTTTAGCATTATAGACTTTTGCTGATTAAATGATAATAGTATTACACCATCCATTTTACTTTTCATATTTGCGCGCTCAAGTTGGCCATTATTTACAGTACGTTCAAGAAGCTTTGTTAAATTTAAATAATTTTGATTATCCGTCTGCAAACCAGAAATTTTTGCTTTGTGAATGCCTCTAATATTCATTATTTTAGCGCCAGTAATATTTGCATTGAGATATGCGCCGTTAACTATCGCATCATCAAAATTAGACATTACAAGAGATCCGCATGTGAATACCGAATCGGTTAGTAGCACATTAGAAAAATCAAGACCGCTGAGATTTAAAAGCGACATGTCTCTACCACTAAGATCTGCAATAGCAGAACGCTCTTTTGATACATGAAGCAATTTTCTTATTATATTTCTCGTAGCCTTAATACTCTCATCAATACTTAATACATCAGTACCGTTAAAATCTCTTCTTATATTAATCTTAAAAATACCAAAATAATGATCTGTAAGCTCTATCTCACGACGCCTAATTAACGCTAGATAATCATCTCTTTTTGTACTGAATTTTATACCCGCTTCATGTATATTTGAATGTTCAAGATTTGCACCTATAGTACTTGAATCGAAGATATGTGCATTCTCAAAATCAGTAGATGCTAAATTAGAATTATCAAAGTTCGTACCGACCGCATACGCATTCCTAAAACTGCATCCATTGAAATCAAGCCCATGCAGATCAAGATATGATATATCGCGATTCTCAAGGTCAATTATTCCATTCTTTCCAGAAAAATCTATAAGAGCAATAATATCGTTACGCGTGAGCTTCTTCTCATTAGATATAGCAGTTGAACGCTCCATACCATATCTATCCATAAAACGTATCATGCGCACATTATGATTCCTTGAGGATATATCACTTATTATTTGGGGCATTAGAACAATAAAAGAGTGGCGTTCTTAATATAAATAGATTGTTATGCTATACTTTTTGCGACGTATAATGAGGGGCATAATATTGAATTCTGTCCACCCGTGTTACCATTTAGCAAATTGTATATATAGGATTCTATATAATTTTGAGTACTCGTATTTGTAGTATATTGGCACGGAATTGTATTATTTGATATCTCCTCAAAAAAACCATATCTTATTGAGAATGTGCTATTTGATATATTCATTGGAACCGAGAAGAAGTTAATGTAAAACTCCCTGTTATTTGAGTATACAGCCATACTTCTATAGGATATGCCGCTGTTTAGTAAAATAGAACTCGTTGATGTTGAATAATTATAGACTAGTCCAAGCGGATCTTGTGATGGCATATTTGTTTGATTTACAATAGTATATATTAGATTGGTTGAATTTTTAGTATCACCTATAGTATATACTGTATTATATTCGATATTAGGCAGCTGCGTTACATTCTGGCGCGAGTTACCAAGATTACCAAGCACCAATCTATCAAACATAGGATAGCTTGGATTTGTTATTTGTCCAAATGTATAGTACCCTGCATTTATTGCGGATAGATACGGCAATGCAAAATATAATCCGATTAATCCGAATAATGCTGGAAGAATGGCTAATTTCCATAAAGCTACATTATCCTTTGAAATTGCCTTTTGCTTTGATCTTTTTTTAGAATTTGTCCTTTGAAGATGCAGTCCAAATCTGCCTGCTAAAAGAATCATTATAATTATAGCCAAATAAAATAACACTGGACCGATAAATAGGTGTACAAGTGCTATTGCGCTCGTTATGCCATAATATGCCCAAAATATTGCTATAAATATCATGCGCAGCATATTTAGTGCGAACATCAGAATTATTGAAGCTATCATCCACAAAAGCTTCTTCTTTGTCCCACCATCATACAAATATGCAACAGGTATCAAAAAGAGTATTAGTGCAATAAATGCGCCAATATCAACACAAGTTTTTGCTATGGAGATACTATAATTGCTTGGAGCGGTTATTACTATGCCATTGCTTATAACTGGTATTCCTATGCCCCTTAATATAGAGTATACTATATTTGCATTAAAGAGAGCAAAGGAGGATGACGCATTTAGAATAGGAAGAAGTAGTATAGGAGAGCTAAAAAGCATATATATAATTAGTATTTTGAAGCGATTTATTGCATTTATGCCAAATATCGCACTTATTAATGCGATTATAAAAATAGGCATAAGTAGCATATCTATTCTATAGGTCATAAAAAGATAGGAGAGCGCAAGCCTTGAGTATGATAATAAAATTATATATATTGCAAATAATAACACCGCTGCAATAATGTCATTTCTTTTTGGGTTAACATTTAATTTTGAATCTTTTGCATAAAATAATATTAGCAAAAGCCCCATAAGCATAGGAACTATAATATATGAACTTGGATTACTATCGGATATTGTAAAATTTGTTATAGCAATCGATGATGCCATATTTAAGAGCACCGCTATAAAAAGCAATAATATTCCAAAAAACCTAAGCTTTTGCTCTTTCTGCAATTATATCGTCCTCCGCCGAAATGGGCATCATCATAATTTCAGTAGTTACTCTTCTCCTCATCGGACATATGGATATAAATGAACATAAATAAATAGATTAGTGTACGGTGCGCAAAGTATCCTTTTTAATACGCTTCTCCGTTTCTATGATGCATTCATCTAATTTACAATTTTTATATAATCTATCTATTATTTTTGATGGTATTTTTGTTCCGGGATTTTTTATTTTCATAGAACACACCTCTCTATATGGCTTAATCGACAAGTCAAATGTTTCCATCTGCCTTGCCAATTTTATTATCTCATCCTTGTCCATACCAGCTAACGGCCTTAATATGAGTTTATCTATGCCCTTTTGCGATGCGAGCATATTATCTATTGTCTGTGAGGCTACCTGACCTATACTCTCCCCAGTTATTATAGTATTTATGTCATGCTTTGCACATATGCGCTCTGCTAATTTATACATAAAGCGCTTAAAGAGCACAAGCTCGTAACTCTGTGGTATTTTAGAGGTTGCGGCAATAAATAGATGAGATGGAACATAGTACACCTCTGAGGTTTTAGAGTATTTAGACAATAGCAAAAGTAGCTTTGGTATTTTTGAATGTTCTACCTCTTTTTTTGTGCTAAATGCATGAAAATGTATGTATATTGGATATAGACCTCTTCGCATCGCCATTATTGATGCAACAGGAGAGTCTATTCCACCTGAGAGTAACAGA
The DNA here is from genome assembly GCA_021828345.1 of Microcaldota archaeon. The sequence continues at coordinate 620 of JAJZJI010000008.1, read as the reverse complement.
GCGCAATTACCCGATGAACCTACAGGAAGACCACCAACACCCCTTATTCTTTTTATATACAAAAGCGCCCTATCGCGCATAAGGTTTATGTATAGAGTATGGATTCCGTTCTTGTCGATCTCAAATTTATTATTACTCTGATTTTTAATAAAGGCGCTTATTATATCATTAGAGTTAAACACATGTGATTTATCTGAGCGATGCGCCTCTATTCTAACAGAACCGTTTTTAAATTTGAATTTTGCACTAGCTAAAATAATGGATTTTATGTCTGGCGCTGTAAATATTATAGGGGAGATTATAGAGACGCCAGGAATATATTTTAACTTCTCAACAATCCTATTTGTATTTGACTTATCTGAAAGCATTATCAAAAATCTATCCCTACTCTGCACAATCTTTTCATAATGCTCACTAGATATTGCAGACTTTATATTTCCTTTTAACATATCAATAAATCTACCAAGATTTCTACCTTTTAAGAGCAGCTCTCCAAAACGAACATCTATCGCATCATAAGATACATCCATCATTTACAACCACGCCAGCATAAAGCTTAAATAACTTAAAATAGATTTGCAATAGATAATATTTTAAGACTAGGTATTGCTATGATAAAT
>JAJZJI010000092.1 GCA_021828345.1 Microcaldota archaeon | reverse complement strand
TTGGAAACATCATCTCCGAGCTGAATGGCTATGAGAGCAAGGAGCTAAAGCCAATAGACTTTTGGCTTTATTCAAGATTAAATTCAAAAATAACAGAAGCTACGCAGAATATGGAGGAATTTAGATTTGGAGATGCATTTAATGGGTTATTCTATGGCTCACTATCAGAGATAAAGCACTATGTGGATAGAAATGGGTCGAATAAGCTTGTACTGACCGATTTCATATCTGGGGTAGTCAAAATGTTATCACCCATACTGCCGCATGTGTGCGAAGAATTTTGGAGCATGTTAGGTAATAATAACATGTTAATAAAGGAGAATTGGCCTGAGCCGGATAACTCAATGGCCAGCAAAGAGGTAGAATCTGAAGAGAAGATAATAGAGGATACAATATCTGATGTGAGAAATGCCATTGCATTAACATCAAAGATGGAGCAGAATCAGAAAAAGAAGCTATCAAAGATATCTCTGATAATCGCGGATCAATGGAAATTTGATGCTTATAATGCACTTGTATCAAAGCGCAAGCTATCAGAGGTGTTATCATTAATAGATCAAAAGGATAAGGAGCGCACGGCAAAGTATCTCTCACAGTTCAAAAATCCAATGGAACTAATAGCACTAAAGGATATCTCCTCAGAATTATTATATAATTACTTTAAGGATGCTTGCAAATACATAAAAAAGGAGGTGGATTGCGATAATATAAATATCGAAAGAGAGTCTGAATCACAAAATTCAAGGGCATCACGAGCGCTTCCAAATAAACCTAGTATCTCTTTGGAGTGGAATTGATATTTGTAATTGATAGTTGATAAGGTATAATTTTGATTGGAACTGTGATTTATAATGAAAGATATATACAATAAATATTCGCTGTTTATATTCGATTGGGATGGTACAATAGTTAAAATAAAGCTGTTAAATAAATTAAATGAATTGAAAAATCCATTCTGGAAGCGTAAAAAATTACATAAAACTGAAAAGCTAAATAATGCACAGCTTCATAAAATAGAAATAAAAGAGCAGAGCAGGGAGGAGCGGTTTAGATATATATTAGATCCCTTGGTATTTGTGCTGCGACCTAAGCTGCAAAATGACTCTCTAGCACTTTTAAATGCTCTTTCTAAAAAGAGACTCGCACTTTTTACAAACGGGGCAAAATGGCGCGTTAAAAGAGAGATGCACTCATTACGTGTTGATGGATTTTTTAAAATATTCATATCCGCGCAGGATATAGGCGCCCTAAAGCCCTCTCCTAATGGCATAAAATTGATATTAAAATCTGAAAATATACCTAAAGATCGCGCACTTTACGTGGGGGATATGGCTGATGATATAATTACCGCAAAAGCTGCTGGAGTAGATTCATGCGCGATAGCATCCGGATTTGATAGCTATGAGACATTGGCAGCCGAGCGTCCAACCTATTTATTTAAGGATATAGAAAGTTTTGTATTGGCATTGCATAGTAGCAAATTATCTGGAAATTCTCCTAAATAATTTGGCATAAAAGCTGCTAATTTCAGAGTAATAAAAGCGCTTTAGATTGCCACTATTTTTTATGAATGTTGATTTGTTCTGGCTATTTATAATTTTAATTACTACATTAGGTATACTATCAAAATCAGCCTTTATGCACATATCCCCAACTTCATTTGGTATTGGCGAGTTGGTTGGTATGATTGCCGGCGTTCCAAGTGCAAGGCTCTCTAGTGTTATCATACTCAGCCCTTCACGCTCTGACATATTCAAAAGCAGATGCGATTTGCACATTACTGAATAGAGTTCAAGGTTCTTTTTAATCGGCATTACCATTTTGATATTATTCTCAAGCCCATATTTTTTTATTATAGAAGCTATATGGATTCTTTCTGGTCCGTCTCCAATTATTATTGCTTTTATATTGGGCTTTTTTTCTTTTACCCTCTTTATTATTTCAATAAATAGGTCTATTCGCTTCTCTTTTATTAATCTACCCGCAAAAAATACGTCATATCTAAAATTTCCATCAAAGCCTTTTTTTACTTCACTCATAAGATTATAATCAATTACTGGAGTAAAAACATTGATGCTATTTTGCTTTATGCCAAATTCACTATTTAGCATCTTTGCATTATGTGATGAATTTGTAATGTATAAGTCTGCCGAATTGACCACCATACGTGATAAGAAGTATCCAAGATTCCCAAAGATAAATCCCGCATAATCTATCCAGTATTTTCTGCTCCATATTTCGGCAACCCTCATAATAAGACGCACATTATAAATTTTTGAATATATCAATATGGGGATTATGTGCGTAAATGGGAATTCGTCAATTATCAGTGCATCGAATCTATACTTAAAGAGCCTGAACATGCTAATGCTAAAGATTATAGACTTTCTTATAGAGCGCCTTCTGTGCCTATACATGCTCTCTATGGTTGCACTTCCAAATGTGTGGTAGTGAACATCATTTTCAATAAAATCTTTTTGCATCCCCTCCCATTGCATGGTAAAGAAGTGCACCTCATATTTTTTTGATTTTGCAAGTGTTTCTGATTCTATTCTATTTATTCTCTCTATTCCGCCAACATGGTATGGATATACAAAATCATAGATAAATGCGATTTTCAATAAATCACTTTTTTATGAGCCTCAATACCTCATCGACGTTATTTGTGTTTAAAATTTTATCCTTTGTCAGCCATCCGCGCCTTGCGGTTCCAATTCCAAATCGTAAAAGTTCCATATGCTCTGTTCTATGGGCATCGCTTCCTATTGAGAACATCACATTATACTTGGATGCAAGCATTATATTTGTGTCGTTTAGATCCAATCTGCTTGGGTATGCATTTATCTCAAGTGCCACATTGTTTTTATGCGCCGCACTTGCAATGCTCTCAATGTCTATTGCATATGCATCTCTCTCATTTATTATGCGCCCTGTAGGGTGCGCTATAATATGTATTAAGCCTGATTCAATTGCACATATCATGCGATCTGTCATCTCATGAGTTTCCATTTTAGTATTCATATGAATTGCTCCGATAACGCAGTCCATTTCCTCAAGTGTCTTTCTATTTAAATCAAGGCTTCCGTCCTTTAAAATCTCAACTTCCGCGCCTTTTAATATTCTAAATCTACCAGAAAAGCGCTTATTTAACACATCAACTCTCTCAAAATACTTTTTGAATTGTTCATCATTCATCCCATTTGCAATTTTAAGGCTTTTGGTGTGATTAGTTGTAGCAATATACTTACGCCCTATTTTCATTGCATACTCTGCCATCTCCTCTATGCTGTTAATCCCATCAGTTTCTTTTGTATGCGTGTGCATATCTCCTAATAAATCATCATAATTAACTATTTTAGGCAGCATGTTTTTTTCTGCAAGCTCTATCTCTCCTCTATTTTCGCGCATTTCTGGGCTTACATATTCTAATCCTAATTTTTTATATATGTCGCGCTCGCTAACACTAGATATATTTTTTCCATTTGCGTCAAAAAGCCCATATTCATTTAATTTATAACCTTTTTTTATTGCAATTTTCCTAACTGATACGTTATGGTCCTTACTTCCAATAAAATACTGCTCCGCAGCACCAAAACTCTCTTTTGGTATTACGCGTATGTCGCAGCTAATCCCAATATCTAGCCATACAGTGCTTTTGGTATCCCCCTTTGCTATGACATTGCTTACATTCTTCATACCAACAAAGAATTCCATTACCTCTTTGGGCTTATTTGATGTAACTAATATATCAAGATCCCCAATAGTCTCACGCATGCGGCGGGCAGAACCTGCAATCTCCGCCTTTTCAACAAGTCCGCTTTTTAAAAGGGCATCTACCATTCTCTCCCCAACTGGCAATCCATCCCCTAAAAGTATGCGCCCCTTGCTGCTTTCAAGCATTTTAATACCATTTAGCATCTGTTCCTCACTGCGCTCACCAAATCCATCAAGCTCCCTTATTTTATGTTTTGCTACGGCCTCTTTTAAATTCTCAATGCTCGTTATGCCAAGCTTTTTGTAAAGTATAACAGCCTTTTTGGCTCCAATGCCCTCAATTTTTGTAATACTCTTAAAATCTATTGGATATTTTTTCTTTAATTCATCATATTTTCTAAGCCTGCCAAAATTAAGCAGCTCCTCTATATTTCCGGCTATCCCTTTACCTATGCCTGGTAGTTCCATTAACCCTTTAACCCCCAATTTTGCATATATCTCAGAAACAGGCTGTTGCAATGTGGATATTGTAAGCGCCGCAGTCTTATACGCACGTATCTCAAATCTTGATGTTGGCGTCTCATCAATGCTAAGCATATTAGCTATCTCCTCAAGTATATCAGAGATCTGGTTATTCTCCATTCCTATCATTATTAGATGAATGATCAGTTCTAAAATGCTTTCCGTCTAGCTAATTTAAGTATTGAAAAACCATTATCTTCAAGTGATAATATATAATTGCCAAAAAAATAGCTACATTTAACAGGGTTTAGTCTATAATTACTGCTTATAATATTAATTAAATTTCCATCATTAACCTTATTTAGGGATAATTGCATATTATATCTATTTGACTTATCTAATATGCATTTTATATTGCTATTTAATGAGAGTGTGCTTGGATATTTGTATAAATATAAGATTATTTGCATCCCAGTCTCCAATTTATCCAAATTGGCAGCATAGGTTGTTTTGCTATATGGAAAGCTGCTTAAATTGTAATTTTCGGTCCATCCTAAAGTACTATCATTAATATTTATTTCCATACCAGATCCATTTGCAACTATGCTCTCTTTCACATTGTCATTATTATTAATGTGCGGAATTTTGATTTCAAAAATACGATTAGTATGTGTGACAATATTAATTTCGGAGAAGTATAATTTCATAAATACATTTTTTTTATTTTCAAAAGGCAGTAGTAGGCGACCATATACATTATCCTTAAATTTAATATCAAGCTCGTAA
>JAJZJI010000091.1 GCA_021828345.1 Microcaldota archaeon | reverse complement strand
TCCATTTGTTCCATAATAGATTTGATATTCCAATCCTGGTAACATTATTTGTTTTATGTTGTCGTACTCACCATATGTTGGAGAGAGCTGCGCAGCCTCACCTGTTGGGCCGTTTGCTGACATAACACTTCCAGACATTATATTCATATAAACAATAACATTTGAATTTGCGGCAATTCCTTGAGATAGATTAAGCCACACAATAGTATTCTGTGCAGTGTTTGTGTTATTATTCTCAACCCATGCATCAATAAGATTTCCAGACGCTGAATTTGCCGTTGTAAATTCAACATTAGTCCATCCTGAATTTATATATGATGAATAGTGGTTGCTATTTATATTTAACAGTTGTTGGAACGGTGCGACTGTTGGTATACTTTGCGAATTTGTAATCACAATTTTTACAGATAATTCAACAGTGTTTACATTGACAACAACACTTACCGGCGCACTTGTTGCCTGATTCTGCGGATTTGCACTATCAGTTGTCTGCAATTCAAATTGATATGTTCCTGTTGGTGTTGATGTTGTTGTGGTAAATAAATAATTTTGGGATGTTGCACCAGATATTGCAGTAAATGATGATGCACCGGGAGCCTCTTCAAGCCATTGGTATGTATACGGAGATGTTCCACCGTTTGCAGAACCTTTTAACTGTGAATTCTGCCCTTGCATTATTGATGGAATGACAACACTTGCAAAGGATTCAAGTGAATAACCAATACTTGTTGATGGCATGACACCATTTGGAGGGTATGCAGCGTGGAAGTATGCATATTTATCACCCCATAACTCAAACATTGAGGAACTATAATCATAATAAAAATAATCAAATTCTATTCTATTTTCACCAAGATTAAAATTAAATCCATCCCAACAGTGCCAACCATCATTCCAATAGTTATTTGCAAGATTATTTGGATTTGATGTTCCACCTAACCAATCAACACCAGTACTTGTTGATAACGCACCTTGGCTAAAACCAGCTGCACTGCCATCGCCACCACTACATATATTATCATTAGTAGAGGTAGTATTTTGTTGTATCCATCCTATTGCTTTCATTAAAAATGAATTGTATGTTCCAGAACCACAAACAGGTATTGGAGGAATTGGCCAAGAGTTACCTGGAGCACGATTACATTGATAATTAATTAAAACATCCCCTGATAATCCTGGTGATATATACTGTGTTGTGCCATATTCACTAGTATTAAATATTGGAGTTGATGATACAAAATTTTGGCAGCCATTAATTGTTGTGCCTTCGCCAAGAGGTGCATTGTATAACTGATTTTGATAATTTGTACTGTCGCATTGTCCATTTGTTCCATAATAGATTTGATATTCCAATCCTGGTAACATTATTTGTTTTATGTTGTCGTACTCACCATATGTTGGAGAGAGCTGCGCAGCCTCACCTGTTGGGCCGTTTGCTGACATAACATTGCTTGATATTATATTCATGTATATAACAGTCTTTGAATTTGCAGCAATGCCTCCAGGCATACTCACCCAAACAATCGTATTTGGCGCAGTATTTGAGGCGCCAGATTCAACCCATGCATTTAGCACGCCTCCCCTCGCATCTGGCTCTGTTGTGAATACAACATTAGTCCAATTTGGCAATATATATGAGGAGTAATGATCGCTTGCAATATTGAACATCTGCTGCCATGGTGCAGGCGTTGGGATATTTTGAGAGTTTGTTATTGTAAATGGAACTGATATGAATACTACACTGAATAATAATTGTATTGATGCACTAGAGAGATTTACTATTGAGGACGTTTGGGTTCCGGTAAATGTGAAGTTTTTAGAACCCCCACATGTTTCTGATCTATTACCCAATGGGCCCGCACAATAGTTCCCTGCAATACTAAAGGTTGTTGACTGCGTTGTGCCAACCTGCGGAACTAAGCTAAAGTTGGCAACGCAAAAAAATGATTCGCCCTGTGTTAAAAGACTTGGCGCGCAATAACCTGACGTGCTCTTTTGCTGTGCAAAAACCGCATTGAATGTACTCACATTCACAAGCCCAATCTGCGTGTCAACCCCTTCTATGTATAATGAACTTCCTTTTCCTGAAATACTGTTGGAATTAAAGAGCGCTGTTGCGCATGAAAAACCTGAAAAGAACTGGCACTGTGTCGGATAGGTGGATTTTGGTATTGATGAATATATAAAAAGTATCGCAATCGCAACGGCAATTGCAAGGAACACGAACGCATATGTAGATATAAACTCGACAGCACTCTGCGCGTTAATATTTTTATCTCGTTTATAATTCAATAAAACCAACCAGCATACAGTATTTAACTATTTTATCAAATGCTGGTTAAAAATAAATAGGTATTGTTTGCTACTTTATTTTATTCTTATTTAATCCAGTTCGTTATGTACTTTATAGCATTAGTAAATTTAGGCAACTCCCGGGTATATAAGTCCATCAAGCTCTTTTACATAATTATTTTGCATTGCATTAATTCTTTCAGTAAAAGTAATTTTAGAAAACGTCATTCTATAATAATTTAGCTTTAAATTCACAGTAAGTTCGTCAAATTTTATATTTTTTATTTATAAAAGCCCCACCTGAATTTGTGGCAAGATCTTTTATCTAATACAATTTGATTTTTTTATATTATCACTCCAATATAACTATATTGTTATACGTCAATAATTGCATTTAAATACCTTAAATTAAAATTAAGCATCCATAGATATGAAGAAATAAATTATGTACCTACAGTTGGCAAAATCCCACACCATTTATTGATAATGCGTTAATATGAAAGTAAACACATTTAATTTAAGGGTTATAATATATTAGTAATTAAATTTATGTAATTGATTTATATGGCAGTATTCAATGGTATTAGGCCTATAAAAAAGCTTGGGCAGAACTTTTTAGTATGCGAGCATATAGCTAAGCTTGAAGCGGATTTTGGTATAGATAAGAATGTTATAGAAATGGGCCCGGGAATGGGCATGCTAACTGAAAATCTATGCAACAAGGCAAAGAATGTGCTTGCAATTGAATATGACAAGCGCTTATATGATCTGCTCATTGAGAAGCTTAATTATAAAAACCTAAAATTGATAAATAATGACTTCTTTAAGATGGATAAAAGCGCATTTTTAGGATATGATATGCTTATAGCAAACATACCATACAATTTATCATCAAAGACCATAAGCTGGATAATAGAGATGAGGCTTGATGCCATCTTATGCATGCAAAAGGAATTGGTTGAGCATATGCTTGCAAGCGTTTCTACAGACAAATATTCGAAGCTGAGTGTAATATCAAATTTAATGCTAAATGTTGGATATATAGAGAAGGTGCCCGCAGCATGCTTTTATCCAATGCCAAAAGTGGACTCCATTATTGTTTATATAAAGCCAAAAGATAAGCACATAGAAAAGGAGATTATGCATATAATATCATGCATTATGGAGCATAAGAAAAAGACATTGCGCAATGCGGTAATAGACTCTTCAAAAAATTTAGGCACTGACAAGAGCATTGCAAAGGACATTGCGGAGAAATTGGATAATAAAAATATGCGCGTCTTTGATATTGCGCCAGATGAGCTTCTTAATATATCTAAAAAAATAAGCGCTGCATTGCTTAAATGATTTTGCATATGTTGTTATCTAATATTATGACATTCTCACACCAATGAATTGTGTGGAATTTCTTGTAAACATTGCTAAATCTTTCATATTTTAAATAAATTGAGGAAGTAGTGGCACAGCACCTTGCGCGAGTACGTGAAACTGGAATCACAAAACACTACGATAGCTATCTTAAATTTATGCAGCTTAAATCAAAAAAAGAAATAGATTTTTTGTACCTTAAAGAAGATGCTCATTTATAGGCATAGAAGTAAAGTACCAAAACAGCGTAAACGCAAGCGATTTTGTTAAAAGCAAAAATATAAACAAATATATTGTAGTGACAAAAGATGACATTATGTTTAAAGGAGATATTGCACATATTCCAGCTTCAATATTTCTAATGTTGTTGCAGGAATCCGAATTTGAAATGTAGAATATGGCGACCGTATAAAGACATATTCTAATTTTTCCATTAGCAATGAGAACTATTGTGCATTAGTAATGCGCACTTTTAATATACCTAAGATATAGGTGAATGTTTTATTGTTCTAAAAATTTGAATATTAAATTTTAACGCCTAATAGAATAATCATATATTATTTATATCTATCAATCTATCATATTACTATTATAAAAGCAATGTATTATTATAGTGTATTTGGTGCATATTTTGATTAATAAACGTTACAAAGTTTTTATTTTTATTGCTCTTTTAACATCATTTCTTCTTAATAATGCATTTGCATCAGGTGCTTCGAATCTCGGTGGAGGCATAGGAGGTGGAAGCAATGGATATTGTGTGAATGCGCAAGGATATGCTGGATTTTGTGGGCTTGCGGCAGTAAGCACATTCGATACACAATATCAAGGATATGCAGGGAATGGACAAATAGTAAAGGTGGCTGCACCCGTATCTTTGCCAATGCCAGTAACGCCAATAATACAAGCTTATGATAATAATTATGCACAATCGCTTATAACCTGCCCAGTAGATCCAAATCCCTCAAATACATCAGAGTATTTTATCTCGAATAGAAATTCATATGTTGGAGGGGATAGATGCCTTGCAAGCCTTGCGCCGCTGCCGACTGCCGTAATGCTAATAACCTCAGTAGTATGGGGCGTTCCTGGAGAAATATCAAATATGGCAAATATACCACAGCAGGAACTTAATATATATAAACAAATTGAGGGCAGCGTTGCGGCCGCAGAGACATCCGCTGGCACTACATCAATGGGATCATTTTTAGGATTTAGTTATTTTGAAAAGGGATGTAGCTATCTTTGCGTGATAGTTTCAACGCCAGCATCCGCCGTAACACAATACTACATAGTCAATATAGGAAATGCAAACGTACAAAATATCGCATACTCT
>JAJZJI010000090.1 GCA_021828345.1 Microcaldota archaeon | reverse complement strand
AGTTATAGCTAAAAGAGAGTGAAGCAATGGCAAGGCTTTATACAGGAAAACATGGAAAATCAAAATCTAGAAAACCAATTGTAGATAGTGCAACTTTTGGAAGCGGTAATGAAGAGCTCTCAAAAGAGCAGATTGAAAAAATAATAATTGATTATGCAAAAAGTGGTATGAGCCCTGCACTTATAGGCGAAACACTAAAAACAAAGCATAATGTTAAGTATATAAAGCAGGCGATAGGCATGCGCCTTCTTGAATTCTTAAGCGAAAAGAAGCTAAACGGAGAGATTCCATCAGACATGATAGATCTTATAAGAAAAGCAATAACGATGAGAAAGCATATCGAGAAAAATAAGCAGGATGTTTATGGCAAGATAAGGCTCATTAGAATAGAATCAAAGATATGGAGGCTTGTCAAATATTATAGAAGAATAGGCAGCATACCGGAAAATTGGAAGTATGATCCATCCACAGCTGAACTTCTTATCAAAAATAGGTAGAGTGTGTTATTATGGCATTTCAAAAAGGAGTAGACAAATGGAAACTTAAGAGATGGTTCTCAGTCTATGCACCAGCAGTCTTTAAGGACGCAATCATAGGAGAGATACCTGGAAATGATGAGGCAAGCGTGCTTAACAGAAACATGAAAGTGAGCCTTGATGTAGTCACTCAAAACCCCCAAAACACTTATACGAACCTATTCTTTAAAATTACGGAGGTTGATGGTGATAAAGCAAAAACTAAACTCGTTAGAATGGAGATACTTTTTAGTTATGTAAGATCTATGGTAAGAAAATATAGAAGTATATCCACTTCGGTAATTGATGTTAAAACAAAGGATAATGTAAGCATAACAATAAAACCTATTGCTATAACAGCAAAGCGCGAAACACACAGCAGACTTATAGGGATGAGAAAGGAGATGAACCAATTCATAGAAGCATATTCAAAGGAGAATAGTGCAGATGCAATAATAGAAGCGGTCATATCAGGCGCATTGCAATCTGAAATACAAAATAAACTAAAACATATCGCACAATTAAACAAAGTGGAGATAAGAAAACTTGAGGTAAATAACTGAATAGTGATTTCTTGTCTTTTGGTTTTTTATACCAGATCTTTTTATATCCTATAATTTATATATTTCCCGCATATGCGGCAAATGGAGCTCCAATACTCTTTGGAGGCGGCTATCCACTAGATTTGAAAAAAAAGCTTTTTGGAAAACGCATTTTTGGCGACCATAAGACTATACGCGGAACGATATCAAGTATTATTGCAGGCATAATAATAGGATTAATAGAATACCCGTTTTTCCATTACATGCTTTTTATAGCAATATTACTCACAATTGGCGCAAACGTTGGAGACTTATTTGGGAGCTTTATAAAAAGAAGAATTAATATGAAATCGGGAAAAAGTTTCCCTATAATGGACCAGTATGGTTTTCTTCTTTTTGCATTGATATTTGCATTACCATTTGGCAATTATCCACAGCTTTTTGGCATAATATTTATAATAATTTTAACTGGAATTATGCACCCACTTACAAATATCTGCGCAAATAGGTTAAAATTAAAGGATGTGCCGTGGTAAGTAAATAAAAAGATTCTGTGGAAAGGTTATAAAACTTTGAATTTAGATTGAAGTATCTTATAGATATTATTTTTGAGTTGGATTTTTATGGATATTGAGGAGCTTTTGGGATTTGCAAAAAGAACAGGATTTTTCTGGCCTGCTGCAGAAATATACGGAGGCACATCAGGGATATTTGATTATGGGCATTTAGGGGCTTTAATGCGTAGAAAATTTGAGGATGCGTGGCTTAATTTTTTTGTATATAGAAATGAGAATTACTATCCAATAGAAGGATCTAATATATTGCCAGAAAAACCTCTTGTAGCATCAGGACATGCCTCGCGCTTTAATGATGTAATTGTAGGCTGCTCAAAATGCAAGAGTTATTATAGAGCAGACGTATTGCTTAATGATATGAAAATACCCGTCGCAGAAGGTGCAAACGCGTCAGAATTAGGCGAAGTCATAAAAAAGAATGGTGTAAAGTGCCCAAAATGCTCTGGAATGCTTCTAGAACCTAAAGCGTTCAATATGATGATTGGTGTTTCTTTAGGCCCGGAGAAAGGAGAGCTTGGATATTTAAGACCAGAGACCGCCCAATCAGTATATCTTAATTTTTTTAGAGAATTTAACATTTTAAGAAAGCGTCTACCTATAGGACTTGCTATAATAGGCAGAGCGTATAGAAATGAGATATCACCAAGGCAGGGATTATATAGAATGAGAGAATTAACCCAAGCGGAATTGCAGATATTTTTTGATCCTGATACATTTAACCCTACAGATAATGACATGCTACTAGAAAGAAAATTAAATGTAATTTTATACGTGGATAAAAAAGAGAGAGTAATCACAGGAAATGAGCTTGTTGCATCATTTAACATACCAAAATTTTATGCATACCATATGGGTCTTATAGATTATTTTTATAAAGAAGTTTTAAGCATAAAAAATGATAGAATGCGCTTTTTAGAAAAAGGAGGAGAGGATAAGGCATTCTACAACAAAGTACATATGGACATAGAGATAAATGTTGATAGCTGGAATGGATTTAAAGAGGTTGGAGGACTTCATTATAGAAGTGATTATGATTTGACTTCACACTCCAAAGGGTCCAATATAGATTTGTCTGTCAACATTAATGGCAAAAAAATAATGCCAAATGTATTGGAACTAAGTTTTGGTGTTGATAGGAATCTTTGGATGTTAGTAGATCAATCATTAATAAAAGATGAGGATAGAAGCATATTCAAGATCAAACGGTTCCTAGCCCCATACGCATTTGCTATACTACCACTGCAAAAAGATGATAATATAATAAAAGTATCACGCGACATATATGAGAATTCAAGAAAAATTTTCAATGTATATTTTGATGAGAGCGGTTCTATTGGACGAAGGTATGCGCGCATGGATGAAATCGGAACGCCATTTTGCATTACAATTGATTTCAACACCGTTGATAGCAATTCCAATGAATACAATACAGTTACAATACGCGAACGCGACAGCAAAAAACAGGAGCGCATCAAAATATCAGATATATCAGAATACGTATCAAAAATGGTGAAGTTTGGTTATTAGATGGCAATAAATAGTAGGTTGCTTGAAACTAACCTAATACCCATAAAAATCTTCAACATGCAGCACACCTTTGAGAGCGCACAGCCATTAACATTCTATGCTGATTATTATATAAGAGAGAACATGATAAAATATCCATCAAATGGTAGAATTTTGGAGCTAAAACATTCTGGCAGTATTAATGATGGCAGCATATCGGCAATAGGTTCAAACACTATATATGCATTACAAGAAGTAAAAAAGCGCTTTAGATTGCAGGATCGGATGAATTATATATATTCAAAAATAGATACTGATACGTTTATGTCTGAATCAATAAAAAAATATTTTGGCATGCGTGTTACTATGAATGATCCTTGGGAGACTACTGTTGTTTTTATAATTTCCCAATTTAATAATGTAAAACGCATCAGACTAATAACAAAAAAATTAATGGAGCACTTCGGCACGCCTATTTATGATGAACATAATATGATAATTGGCCATAATTTCCCAACAATAGAGTCTATAGCCAAGGCAAGTGAGACTGACATTATGTCCTGTGGACCTGGATTTCGCGGCAAATACCTAAAGAGCGCTGCGCAAACATGTATGGAAAATTTGGATCTTTATTCGTTAAATGGCAAAAATTATTATAAGATTAAAGATGCCCTTATGAGCGTACACGGGATAGGTGAAAAGGTTGCTGATTGTATTGCGCTTATGGGTTATGGAAAAACCGAGGCATTTCCTATAGATAGATGGGTTAAACGCGTCATGGAGCGTATTTATTTCAAAAAAGAGCAAAAAATAGATAAGATTGCAGATTTTGCAAATAGTAGATGGGGTAAATATGCAGGGTATGCGCAACAATATATTTTCTGGAACGGAAGAAGCATAGGTGTTATATAATGGAAAAAATAGATGCTCAGATAGAAAAAATAGAGAATGAATTAGAAATTCTGCAAAAAAATTTTGATGAGGCACATGAATTATCCAGAGAGATGATACGAAATGCGGCAAAAATGATAACATACATACATAACGACAACAAAACGGGCATAGAATTAATTTCAAAGAACATTGAAATGTTACATAAAAAGCTAAAAACGTTTGAGGAGCGTTTTAGATATATTGTAATCCAAGCATATCAGGAGATGGCTGAAGCGCGCATATTTTATGAAATAAAAATTAATGAACATATTCCAACACCTGATGAGATTGGTATAGATTATGAGTCGTATATACTTGGACTTATGGATGTCGTCGGAGAATTAAAACGTGAATTGCTAAATGCATTGAGAAAAAATTGCATTGATGATGCAAAAAGATATTTCAACTATATGGAGTATATTTATGACGCTACAAGAAGCATACGTTTTGCGGAAGCAATACTTCCAGGCTTTAGAAAAAAGCAGGATGTTGCACGTATCCAAATAGAAAACGCAGGAAGCGATATATTAAAACATAATAAATAACTTATTTAATACACTTTATCGCTGGAGGCAAATAGATCTATCATCCTGTTGAGTTCTGTTGTATTTTTATTTTTATAGGATATTGATGCTATTTCTATTATGCTGCTATTTCTTTTTAATGATATACCATGAGAGATTATCCTCTTTGAGCATTTATCATTTAGATATTTGTTCACGGCCGCCTGTGTTAAACCCAATAAATCTGAGATGCTATCCTGCTTCAGCTTGTATTTTTCGCTTAATATATGCGCAATGGCATAACGTATTGAGGGAATTTCATCATGTATAATAGGCTCGCAGTTCAGTTTTACAGATCGCATAATAAATACCTTTATAAACATTGTATAGATAAGGCTTAATATTTTTATACTTTTATATTTAAGTACAAGTATGGTGT
>JAJZJI010000089.1 GCA_021828345.1 Microcaldota archaeon | reverse complement strand
ATTTTTTGGCCTTCAAATATTATTTCAATATCCCATTTTGGTTCGCCTTCTTTTGCAGCTTTCCAGAGTGCAAAATCATACGGATTCCTTTTGCCCTCTTTTGGTTCTATCCTATGATTTTTTAGGTCATCCAGTTTCATTCCAGAAAGTGAAGTATAATCTGGAAATCTATCAACATCAAAGTAGACATCGCCATCAAGAAAATATGCAAAACCTTTGTCTGCAAGAAGTTGTATCTGGTTTTTTATTGCAGGGATATAATCATGGGACCTTATAAATTTTGTTACATTGCTTCGTATCCTGAGTGCTTCTATATCCTCCATAAATCTTGTCTCAAATTTCTCTGCCAGTTGCTTTGGTTCAATGCCAGATTCTTTTGCCCTTGCTATTATCTTATCATCAACATCTGTTATGTTTTGCAGATAGGTGACATCATATCCTGAAAATCTGAGCCATCTAACAATTACATCAAAATTAATATATGTTTTTGCATGCCCTAGGTGCATATCATCATATACTGTCTGGCCACACACAAACATGTTAATATGTTTCCCATTCATCGGGACAAGTTCCTCAATTTCTCTTGTCCTTGTATTGAACAATTTAATCATGCAATTCCCTTCCCTCCGCAGCCAAATAATTCAATTTATTTTAATACCTACTACTCTTTATACTGCTTTATTTGATAAGCGTGCTATTTGTTGTAATATTCTCAATAACACCAATATCTTCATGAGGCGCATTTGATAATCCAAATCCTTCAACTCCAATATATGTCTGCTGCTTTAGAGTTTTAGCAACAACTCTAATTTGGACAACTCTGCCCAGAATCGGTTCGAGAGGCATTGTTACATTCCTAAATGTTGAACTGCTGTTTGTATATAATGTATTGTTGTATGTGTTGTAATGTACTATTATATAAGGCATATGATTATAGAGTATTTCAACATAAATTCCTTTATCCTGAGGGCTTATTATTCTAAAGTTAAGGAAAGGTTTTACGACTTTGAAATAGCTTGAAGTAATATTTCCATTCACATTAGAAAGGCCACAGTTATAGGTTGTTGCAAAAAATGTGCTGTTATAGTTTGCCCATGGCGTTCCAAGGTAGCACATTACATTTGCAGTATTGGCATGTGTTATATTCAGTGGTGCAGTGCCAAATCCTTTCCCACTAATATTCCAGCCTGAGTAGCCTTTGGAAAAGTTGCCATTATATACATTTTGGTATACTGTTGCATTTGCAGGAATTGTAGAGGTATTTACAGGCAGTGTTGTTGTCGTTGTTGAAAGGTTTGTTGTTGTTACAGTTGTTTTAGTGGTTGTAGTATTAGCGGTATTTGAAGGTGATGTTGTTGATGAAGATATCGAAGTGCTTGCTGGACTTGTTGTTGAGATTATATTCTTAGGTATTGTTGTTATAGGTTTTTTAAATGCACTCAGATGCATAAAAGCAACAGCTATTACAGCTATGGCTATAATTATTATTACAGCAATCGATATTGCTTTTATTTTTGGTCCAAACTTCCCAATGCTGCCGGTCGGCGGAGTTTTTTGCTGCTCGTCTTTCTGCTCTTGGCCTGTACCTACAGCATAGCCAGATGCTTCTGGTTGCATTTGTTCAACTGGCATGCTTTGGCTATCTTGAATATTGCTTTGCTCACCAGGGTTTATATTATTATCCATTTAAAAACCATTTTAGTTCTTTTAATTAAAACTTTCATAATAAGTAATTTTCATAATAAGTAATCCTAATAATTTATATTAAAAATTATTATGTAATAATATTCTATCAGCATGTATTAAAATATTAATCATTATTTATTACTCATTATTAATTTTTATCTTTTTATTTTATTCTACTGAAACTGTATTATTCTCATAATTTAAGATATAAATATACTTTCCATCAGGGCTTACTGAAATCCCATTAAGATTTCCTAGTATATGCACATTCCTTTCTAATTTATTAGTTGAGCTATTTATTATTGAGACTGTATTGTCTGAATTTACTGTGAACACATATGCCCCATTAGAAGTTGCAAAAATACTGCTTGGGTCTGCATCTACATTTATGGTTGTGGTAATTTCATTGTTGTTTGTGTCTATAATAGAGACTGTTCCGGATCCTGAATTTGCTACATATGCATAAATTGAATTAGGTATTACCATAATTTGTATAGGGTCTGCCCCAACATATATTGTTTTAACTATCTGATAATTACTAAGATCAATAACAGAGACACTATCTGAAAGTTCATTTGTAATATATGCATACTTACTGTTAGAAGTAATTGCAATTGAATGCAGTTGGCTTTGGATAGACAAATTAGAAGCATAACCAGTTGAAGTATTAACTATAGAAAGCAGGTTTGGATGAGAATCAATAATAAAAGCATAACTCCCATTCTGAGTAATAGAAAAGCTTGCCGAATAATATGCTCCTGAAAATTTCCTTTCTACTTGGTTACTTGTAGTATTTATTAATAATATAGTTGGAGTCTTATTTATATAATTATAGTCATAAAGAGAGATATATTTTCCGTTTGGGGTTATAAATATAGGTCCTGGTTTTAATCCTGTCACTATTGTTTCTGAAACTTTGTTTACTGTTGTATTAATGACAGAAATTGTACTATAATTATAGTTAGGTACATAAATATTTTTTCCATTTGGTGCTATTGTAAGTGGTCCGGGGTCTGCTCCTACATTGATCGTTGTTATTATTGAATTGCTTGAAACATTAATCACAGAGACTGTTCCGGATCCTGAATTTGCTACATATGCATATTTTCCATTAGGGGTGAATATAATGCTTGTCGGATTTCTGCCTACTTTGATAGTTGTTAAATTTGATATGCTTCTGTTTGTAGATTTATGTACAGAAATTGCAGCTATTTGACCAGTAACTGATATCGGTGTATTTGTAAACTGCAGCTTCGCTGAAAGTGTAAATGCTAATACTAAGACAATACTTATAATAATTAAACTTAATATAATCCATTTTAATCCAAATTTATGCGTCTCTTCATCTCCAAATTTTTGGCCCTCGCTATTCTGCTGATTTTTTGGCGATAAATAATCAGGATTATTCAATGCCTCCTTCCCTTCATTTAAATAACTATCTCCTTTATTATTTAAGGTCTCTTCATTGCTGTTTTCATTACTATTGATATCATCATCATTTGGTTGAATATTGACCATGTCTTTGTCAGATACTACAGTGTACTCTTTTTTATCTATATCCTCATCCGAACTAGAATTTCCTTCATCTTTTCCTTCTTTGTTGTTATTTTTATTATTGTTCTCTTCACTAGTCTCCGCATTTAAATTATTTCCTCCTAAGATAGTATCGTTGCTATCTAAAGTTTCTGTTTCATTATTTTTATATTGATTATTATCCTTAATATCCCCTAGCTTCTTTTCAGCATTGTCAATATTCTCTCCGGCGCTATTTTTTATTTCAGTAGCACTTACTGTATCTTTTTTATCTTCTGCATTTGTTTTAATCTCTTCTTCATCCCCTTTCTCTATATTATTTTCTGTTTCAAGTTTTTGATCTGTTTCATTTTCATGATTCTCAGCAAAAGTTAGTTTATCTGGTTCTTCTCCATTTATATCTTTTGCATCCATATTTATTGCCTTTGGGATCCTATAACTATAAATTCAATACAATTCTTATTGCAATAGCAAAACAAAAATAAGACAAAATAACACTTAAATATATAAATTTATATTTGTTAAATAATTAATTGTTTTTTTGCATTGTATTCAGATTAGACTTAACTTTACAAATGCGATTTTTATAATGAATTTTGAAATTTTAAACGTTAATATTGAGTGATTTATTGGGAAGCATACCTAGAAAATGGAAGAAAAAAGGAAGAATGCGCTGGAAATGGCTTAAAAAAAGGAGAAAGAAACTGAAAAGAGCTCAAAAGAGAAGAGTAGGAAAGCTCTGATCGTTTTTGTAACTTGTTATTGGTTATACGGTGTTTTTGCCGTGTAACCTAGTATGCTTTAATTTTTGCAATCCTTATCTATCCCCTTTATCTATGTGGGCGTAAAACCCACGTGGTTTATGGGTGTAAGGATGTCACTTAGTGAGTATGCTGCAACCGTCTGTTTCTACTATAAGTTCTATCTCTGTTTGGGATACTATCCCATTTCCTAACTCTATAAGCGCAGGTATTGGTGCAATAGCATCAGCTTTTATCAATTCATTGATTGCACTATATAACGAGAACTTTGTAGGCACAATATCTGACAGCCATCTAATTGCAAATGCTTTATGAGAGAACTTTGTCTCAATTGCATTAAGTAATTTTCTAGCATTTTCTGATCTTACGTTTGCATGGGAATTAAAACTGCATATTTCAAAAATGTCTGAATCTGTGACACTACCCTTTCCATTTGTTGCAAATGGCTCAAGTGCAATAACCATACCTTCTTCAAGCATTGTATTATCTCCATTATTATAATTTGGTATGAAAGGCTCCTCATGCAAGTTATTTATTGAAATTCCATGCCCTCCTAAGTTTTTAATTGGTTTTAGCCCCTTTGATTCAATTGTTTTTGCAATTTCTGCACCTACCTCATTGACTTTTACGCCATGCTTTATAATGCTCAATGCATTTTCAATTGCCTCTTTGGTTGCATCTATAAATTCAGGTCTGTTGTTTGATAAGTCTATAGACACTGCACAGTCACCAAAGAATCCATTTTTTTCAGCACCAAAATCTAGCTTTACTAAATCATTCTCATTGAATGAAGTTTCCTCATCAAGCCTTGGGCTATAATGCGCAGCATAATTGTTTATTGAAATATTTAATGGAAATGCAGATTCAAATCCGTTTTCCTTCACATATCCTTCAGCAATTTTAGCGATTTCTATTAGTTTTGCGCCGGGTTTTACACTTTTTTCAGCATGTTTTAATGCACTAAATGTGATTGCGCCAACATCATGCATTGTTTTCAAATCTATATTTTCTTTATTTGGCATAATAATCATTCAAT
>JAJZJI010000088.1 GCA_021828345.1 Microcaldota archaeon | reverse complement strand
AGATATTCTTGTCATGAGCAATCAGCCGTTTCTACCGGGCAGCTTTATAAAAGCAAGACCTATAGGTGTTGCATTTATGGAGGATGAAGAGGGGGAGGATACTAAAATAATTGCGGTACCCATAGACAAAGTTGATCCAAACTTTAGCGATATAAAAGATATAACAAACGTGTCGGAACCTATAAAGAAAAAAATTAAGCATTTCTTTGAGCACTATAAGGAGCTTGAACCAAACAAATGGGTTAAAATAACAGGATATGGAAGCACAGAAGATGCTTATAAAATGATAAATGATGGGAAGAAAAATTAAGTGCATTATATGCAATATCATCAATGGGATAAACTTCCCAACAAAAGCATCATTGATAAAGCCGCCATTGCACTAATTTCAAATGGAATAAATGTAAACACTGTTAAAAACGGGAAGGAAGCATTAGAGTATATAATAAAACTTATACCGCCAGATGCTTTGGTAATGGATGGCGGATCCACTACACTAAAACAAATAGGATTTTTAGACTATCTTGATGACAATTTCAATAAATGGAAAAATTTGCATAAAGACATATATAGTGAGAATGACGAAATAAAGCGGTTAACACTTAGGCGTACAGCAGTAACTGCAGATTATTTTCTTGGCAGCGTAAATGCTATAACAATTGACGGAAAACTTATGCTTGCAGATAGAAGCGGAACCCGTGTTTCTGCATATTCTTTTGCAGCAAAAAAAGTTATTATTGTTGCAAGTGCAAATAAAATAGTTGATTCTTTAGAAATGGGTAGATTGCGCATAATAGAGCATGCCCTGCCACTTGAGGATAAAAGAATGCGAAATGAGAATAATTCTTTTAGCGCAATCGCAAAATGGCTGATAATAGAAAAAGAGTTTACCAAGGACAGAATAACACTTATCATAATCACTGACGAACAGCTTGGTTTTTAATGCTTGGCATTAATATTTAATAACATTAATAATTAGCAATGGCACATTGTATTTAAAATAACCTTTATGAGCATATTTATTATAATTGAATATGTTGTTTATTAGTGATTATATGTCAAATAAGATACGCTGCAGCCATATATTGGTAAAAAATGCCACTCTGGCAAATGAGTTGTTTGAAAGGATATCTAAAGGAGAGGATTTTAGTAAACTAGCCGCAGAGTACTCAATTGATGGTTCTAGAAAAAGAGGAGGAGATTTGGGCGTCTTTGGCAGAGGTGCTATGGTAAGGCCATTTGAACAAGCAGCATTTGCATTAAATAAAGGAGAAGTATCCAAACCGATTAAAACGGAGTTTGGATACCATATAATAAAAAGAACAGAATGATAATTTTGATTTGGTTAGATTTATATGAGAGCTGCTGATATTGCAACAGTATTTAGAACATTTCTTGTAATACTTGTATTATATTTAGTTATAATAAAATACAATCCCTTAATATCAGTCCTTCTTTTTTTGATTGCAACAGCACTTGACGGTATTGATGGATATTTAGCTATCTGGCAGGAAAGCAGCCATAAAATTTCTTTTAGCACCTATCTGAAAGCTGCCATATCAAAAAATAGGATTGCAAAAGCAAGCATATCGAGATATAAAAGCAAAGCGTCAATAAATGCGCGATTTGGCCCACGAATAGATGTTGCAGCTGATAGAATTGCTGAATATGCGATGTTTATAATTTTTCTCTATTTAGGAATCGTACCTCTTTATATTGTAATTGCAATAGTAGTAATACATTCATTTGCAGACGCGTTAATGGGAGCAAGAGGCACTTCTTCAGGAATGAAAACAAAGGCCGCAAAACTCATTTATAGTTCAAATATAAGCAGAGCACTAATAAATGTACTTAAAATAATTACATTTTCATACCTCATATTTGAGTATGTAGATAATTATCCACAGATATTGGGATATATTTTAATTTCTGGATTATTCATTATGATACTGCTTAGAGGAGCAGTTGAAATATATGATAGCATTGTATAGGTATTATTATGAAATTGCTTTTTAGAGATTTTAAAAATGGGGTTAAATCTGCGCTTTTCCTTGGCGCAAATGAAGAACGTGTTATAAACAGAATATCCATGTTGAAATTATATTATAGGGCAATAGTATTGCCAATGATAATTTCTGTTATTATAGGAGCAATATTTATAAGTTTTTACGGACGCTTGCCCAACTTATTAATAGATAGCATATTACCATATATGAGCATTGGAATATTAAGCGGTATAAATTCTAGCATAGTCATAGAGGCCTCAATAATATTTTTGTATTTGGTCTTATTTCCTTTCGCAATAATGACATTCTCGCTTATCTTCCATTTTATATCAAAAATATTGCTAAGGCTCTATAATGGTACGCAGGCAAATACCTTCAGCGCATCAGTTTACGCGGCACTGCCATTTGTTTTGTTCTTTTGGGTCTTAATGATACCCCAATTAGGTGCAATCTTTTACGTACTGCTCATATGGTCCATAGTAGCATTTGTATACGCGAGTTCTGCAAAACATAATATATCAAAAGGCAGAGCGCTTGGAAGCCTAGCCTCTTTTATTATAGTAACATTGTTAATAGGATTTGCAATTATCGGATTTTTGGCACTTTTATAAAAATAAATAACAGTGATAAATGAAAAATTTGTGAGGATATTTATCACTTGAATTGAATATAGAGGTAGTGGTGAATTTAATTGATAGAACAGCTTAGAGAGCCATTTAGCGATACAGAAAGCCTTGATGCACTCAATCCTTATGTTAAAGAGTGGTTTGTATCAAATTTTACAGAACTAACACCACCACAAAAATTTACATTCAAATTAATAAGCGAGAGGAAAAATGTTCTTGTTACAGCGCCCACAGGATCTGGAAAAACAATGTCGGGCTTTTTATCAATAATTAGCAGGCTATTTGATTATTCCATATCAGGAACGCTTGAAAATAGGGTATATTGCATATATGTATCGCCATTAAGATCGCTTAACAATGATATATATAAAAATCTCTTGGGCCCATTAGAGCAGGTATATAATATAATAATAAAGAAAATGGGAATTGATATAATAAGATCTAATATAAAAAAAGTTAGCGTGGGAGTAAGAACAGGTGATACGTCACAACAGGAGAGGAGGCAACAGCTTTTAAAGCCACCAAATATACTTGTTACTACCCCTGAAAGCCTTGCAATATTAATAAACTCCAAAAAGTTTCTGGAAAATTTAAAAACAGTTGAATATGTTATTATAGATGAGATGCATGAACTTGCAAATAACAAACGCGGAGTGCACCTTACACTTACAATAGAAAGACTCACAGCCTTAGTAAATAAGGATATAACGCGCATAGGCCTTGGTGCAACAATACATCCGCTTGATGAAGCGGCGAAGTTTCTTGTAGGATATAAAAATGATAGCCACGAACCACAGGATTGTAAAATTGTTGATGCATCATGGAGTAAAAAATTAGATGTTATTGCAATAAGCCCTGTTAATGACCTAATATACACAGATAACAACATAATAGAGAATGAATTATATATAGAAATTAATAGAATAATTAAAAACAGCAAATCAACGCTCATATTTACGAATACGCGAAGTGGAACTGAGCGTGTTGTATTTAATCTTAAAAAAAGATTCAATTATGGTGAGGATATTGCAGCGCATCACAGCTCATTATCCAGAGATTTTAGATTTGAAGTAGAGGAACTCCTTAAAAAAGGCTCACTTAAATGCGCAGTAACATCCACAAGTTTAGAACTTGGAGTTGATATAGGCGCTATAGAAAATGTAATACAATTAGGATCACCAAAGAGCGTCAGTAGGGCAATGCAGCGAATTGGAAGGGCGGGGCACACATTTAAGGCAATTGCACATGGTGAAATAATAGCATTGGATAGAGATGACCTTGTAGAATGTGCGGTCATATTAGATGCTGCATTAAAAAAGCATTTAGATTCGTTTAGCACGCCAAAAAATGCGCTTGATGTGCTTGCACAACATATTATAGGCATGTCATTAAATACAAAATGGAATGTTGATAAGGCATTTGAGTTAGTAAAGAGGTCTTATCCGTATAATACATTAGAAAAAAATGATTTTATTGCTCTAATAAACTACCTTGCAGGAAAATATGTGGGGTTGGAGAGCAGAAATGTTTATGGCAAAATATGGTATGATGAGAAAGATAATACCTTTGGAAAGCGTGGGAAGCTAGCTCAAGCTATATACATGCTTAATTTAGGTACAATACCCGAGGAGGTGGCAATAAATGTATTTACATTAGATAAAAAATGGGTTGGAAGTATAGAAGAGGAATTTTTATCCAAGATGAAACAGGGGGATGTTTTTACACTTGGTGGCAGATTATATGAATTTCAATACGCAAAGGGCATGAAATGTTATGTTGCAATTGCAAATAGTAACTCTCCTACAATACCGCCGTGGTTTTCCGAACAATTGCCCTTAAGTTTTGAACTTGCCAATGAAATAGGCATATTTAGGGAAAAGTTGGGAACTGCAATTTTAAATGATTCAAAGCACTCTGGCAAAGAACCATCTAAAAAAGTAGATAGTATTCTAAAAAATATGCCAATGGATGATAAAGCAAGGCAGGTTGTTTATGACTACTTTATTGAACAGTACAAATATATCAAAATTATACCAAACAACAAAATGATACTAATAGAGGATACTATCGAAGCTGATTCTAGTGAAGGGAATAAAAAACATTATTTGATATTTCATGCGCTTTATGGTAAAAGGGTTAATGATGCGTTATCTAGGGTATTTGCAATACAGCTTGGAGAACGTTTAGATATGGATATTGGAATAACTGTTAGTGATAATGGATTTATATTGAACATTGGTGCGATTAAAATAAATAACAACATAATTAAAGAAGTTATTGAAGACTTAATCTCCTCTGATATATTTACGATGCTCAAACATAATATAAGAAATACAGAAATAATGAAGCGACGATTTAGACAGGTTGCAACGCGTGGATTTATGATACTTAAAAATTATATGGGTTTAAAAATTGGTGTTGGGAAACAACAATTTAACTCCCAGATACTTTTGAAAGC
>JAJZJI010000087.1 GCA_021828345.1 Microcaldota archaeon | reverse complement strand
TTTATATCCTTACTTGAATTTAAGGAGCTATAAGCATAATCAAGAAAATCCATCAAGTTTACATTACTTTTTTGATAAACCTTTAATAATATAGGATTAGACACATTTGTTGGTGGTGTTGTTGTTACATTCAAACTTACTGTATTAGCTCTTGATATATCAGGTGCAAGTTTATAAGATACCAACAATATTACCACAATTAAAACTATTACAGCTATTATAATAGGTGTATCATTTTTAGACTTCTTTTTAGGTAAATTATTTTGAGGTTCCTGATAATATCCTTTTTGTGTAGGCCCATTATTCCCAGGTGCTCCATTTTCAAAATAAGATTCATTCTCATTTTGATAAATATTGTTGTTATTTGGTTGTGGATTTTCATCAAATATATCAGCGGGTATATAATCACTCTAAAATATTACAAATTATATATTTTTGTATAACTATTTAGATTTTTTGGAAATAATAAATTATTAATAAATTAGATAAAAAACTTATAAATTAAATTTTAAATTTTCAATAAAAATAAATTAATCTTAAAAGGAAGTGTTCAAAAATGATTCAAATCCAAAAAATCAAAACAATAAAAGAACTTTCAGAATTAACAAAAACCATGGATAAATTTGGAAATGAAATTGTTTTTGAGAGGGCTAGTGAAGGGTATGATTATAATAAAAATACCCAATTGGATGTACTGATAATAGGAGAAGCACCTGGTTACGATGAAGTTAGAATTGGTAAGCCTTTTGTTGGTAGAAGTGGTAAGCTTTTAGAAGAATGGCTTAAACTTTTAGAAATAAAAAATTTTGTGATAACAAATGTTTCTAAAAGCCATCCCATAGATCCTATTACAAAAAAGAATAGAAGACCTGATATAGATGAAATAGAATATTGGAAACCTATATTATACAAAGAGATAGAATTGCTTAATCCTAAGCATATACTATGCTTAGGTGATACATCATATAGAACTTTGACAAATTCATCTGAAAGTATAACTAAAGTGATAAAAACCGAGCAGAAATTCTATTATGAAGGTATTCCAATTTTTGTTTATTTTCATCCCTCTTATATATTAAGAAATGGTAATTATGATTGGAAACCAGATATCTTAAGCCTAAATAGAAGATTTAATCAAAAAGAAGGTCAAATAAGGTTATAAAAACATCTATTCAAACCTTTACATATACCTTAAAATAAATAACGAAGCCTAATTTTATACATATCTAATGAATAACATATACAAATTTTTAAATTTAATAGATTGATTTTTAATATATGATATCTTATTTTATAATAGAACGTATATTTAAATATTTTTATAATAAAACAAATCTGATATGATGAAATCCCAGGCTGCAATGGAGTACCTGATGACATATGGGTGGGCAATTCTTGTCATTGCAGTTGTACTCGCAGCACTTTATTCTCTTGGAATATTCAACCCAAACACATTTGCACCTAAGGCATCTGCAGGTTCCTGCGAAGTTGTAAGACCTTTCGGTCCAGGTACAACAACAGACGTTCATCTTGAAGGTACTTGCACAAATATGTTACCAAAATATGTCGCCAGTTTTAACGGAAAAAACAGCTACATAAGTGCACCAGTTGGAACTTGGCTTGGTACTAACCACGCTTTCACTGTAATTGCATGGTATTATAGCCCTACAGGTGGTGGTCAGATAGTAAATATTTGTACATCACCAACTTGTGGTAGTTGGTCTACTCCTTTTATAGGATATTATAATACCAATAGTTCAACATACGCTTGGATAAATGGTCCACCTAGATTATGGAATAGCACTCATTTTGGTAGCTGGTATTTTGCTGCAATATCATATTCTGCTAGTTCAAGCACTGAAATATTATTTATAGATGGGAAGGATGTTGCCTCTGGAAGAGGTGGATACAGTTCATCAAACGAATTTGATTATGCAACTATAGGAGCAGATCCTACAGGGCAACATTATGGTAATATATATTTTAATGGTTCTATTGCAAATGTTCAAATATATAATACATCTCTTTCAGCTAACCAAGTACAGGCACTTTATCAAGAAGGAATAGGAGGAGCTCCAATTGAATTAACACATCTTGTAGGATGGTGGCCACTCAATGGAAATACAAATGATTATTCGGGCAATAAAAATAACGGAAAAGCAGTAAATGTTGGTTATTCATCAACTTGGTACAAAACCTATTCTGCACCCTGATAAAATATAATATTATAAATTAGATAAATGACGAAGTTGACTTATTTTTGTATAATGCATTTAAAAACCTTTATTACTAAATAAATATGGATATGGAGTGGTGTAAATGAAATACATAAAGAATAGTTTGGAAGAAGGAATGGAATTGGACTTAAAAGTCGATGCAAAAGATCCTCATGGAGAAGGGATAGCAAGAGTGGGGGACTTTGTTATATTTATAAAAAACGCAAAGACTCGTATAGGTACGCATTATAAAGTTAAAGTAGTAAAAATGAACAGAACTTTTGGTTATGCTCAATTAGTTGACAAGGATAAACAATTCTTTGGAAACGGAAGCCTTTTTGAACTTTAAATTAATAATTAATTTATTTGATGTTTTATTTTTATATGTTGTATTTTTATAGATTTTCAACCGATTACATATATGTATTTTTTTATTTAATTTAAATTATCGATTTGTAATTAGAGGGGTATAAATGAACGAAAAAGAAATAACTAAATATATGAAAGGAACTACAACAGTAGGAATAGTTTGCAAGGATGGTGTTGTTTTAGGTGCTGATTCAAGAGCTACTATGGATACTTTTATAGCGAGTAGAGAAGCTAGAAAGGTATGGCAAATAGACGATAATTTAGGTATGACTATTGCTGGAGGAGTTGGTGATGCAGAAGAAATAATAAGAGTTATAAAAATTCAAAATGAAATTTATAAAATGAATGAAAATAAAGTAATGGCCCCAAAGACCGTAACAAACCTATTATCTATAATATTACAACAGAATAAGATGATGCCTTTTATGGTACAGCTTATAGTTGGCGGAGTAGATGCGGAAGGGAAGCCAGGACTATATAATTTAGATCCTGTTGGGGGATATACAGAAGAACCACAATTTACCTCTACCGGAAGTGGTTCCCTTGAAGCATTGGGTTACTTAGAAGAAGCTTATAAAGATGGCCTTTCAGTTAAAGATGGCATAAAAATTGCAAGAAGAGCAGTTTCAATTGCTATGAGCAGAGATTCAGCTACAGGAAATAACATACTTGTTGCAGCTATAACAAAGAATGGTTATAATGAGTATTCAGGTAAGGATCTTGAGAAAGCAGCTCAAGCATCCAAATAAATAAATTTTGTTTTTTTCTGATGCTTTTTTTAAATGTGGGATATGGATATTAATGAATAATTTAAGTAGTGATTTTCTTGGAAGATAAAGACGAAAAAATAGACTTATCAAAAGTAAGAACAAGTGAAATTTTTGAAAAAATAGAAGATATGCTTCCAGCTACAGCTGATTTTGTTAAAGCAGAATTTGAAGGACCAGATATAGTTGTGATAGTGAAGAACATAAGAGCAGTTTATAAAGATGAATCAGTTGTAAGAAATATTGCATCACAGATAAAGAAAAAGTTGATTATAAGATCTGATAGTTCAGTACTGATGAATCCTGAAAAGGCATTAGATTTAATAAACTCTTTAATACCTAAAGAGGCAGGTGTTACTGGTATAAAATTCTCACCTGATTTTGGTGAAGTCAATATAGAAGCACTTAAACCAGGTCTTGTCATAGGTAAAGGAGGTTCAACATTAAAAAGTATAATAACGGAAACAAATTGGTCTCCAAAAATATTGAGGACTCCAACAATGAATAGCGATACGATTAAAGGTGTAAGACAGCTTCTTTATAACGAGAGCAGCTTCAGAAAGAAATTCCTTTTGGGTGTTGGTAAAAAGATAAATAATGTTATTATGAAAAGTGAGTGGCTCAAAGCTACAGCATTAGGTGGATTCAGAGAGGTTGGAAGAAGCAGCCTTTTATTAGAAACTCCTAATTCAAAAGTTATTGTAGACTGTGGAATAAGCCCTGAACCAGGTATAAAAGGACTTGATGCAAATGCAGGTTCTGAAGGAAACCGTGCTTTTCCATATTTGGATAGTGCTAACCTCACCATGAATGATATAGATGCGGTTATATTAACACATGGGCATATGGACCATATAGGATTCGTACCTTACTTATTCAAATACGGTTATGAGGGTCCTGTTTATTGTACTCCCCCAACTAGAGATCTAGCAGCATTACTTTTAACAGATTATACAAAATTAGTCGCAAGAAGTGGAGGTACACCTCTTTACGATGAAAAAGATATAAGAAAAATGTTAACTCATATGATAACTAGGGATTATAATGAGGTTACAAATGTTACTGATGAACTTAAATTGACATATCACAATGCTGGGCACATATTGGGTAGTGGAACGGTTCATTTACATTATGGAGAGGGTATGTACAATATAGTTCATTCCGGTGATATGAAGTACGGATTTACAAGATTGTTCGATCCTGCTGTAACTGATTATCCAAGAATAGATGCATTCTTCACAGAGAGTACTTATGGAGGTCCTAAGGATATATCAACTGATAGGCATGATTCCGAAAAGAGGCTTATGGATATAATAAAAAGAACAACAGATAATGGTGGAAAAGTTTTAATACCACTATTCGCAGTTGGAAGAAGCCAGGAGATACAGCTCGTAATTGAATCTTACTTTAAAAGTTATGGACTTGATGTTCCCGTATACTTGGATGGAATGATCATAGAGGCTAACGCTATACATACAGCTTATCCTGAATACTTAAAAGAGGGGCTTAGAAGGAGAATTTTGAACAACAATTCACCTTTTGAAAGTGAAATATTTGAAGTTATAAAAGGAGAAAGGGAAAATGTATTGGACGCACAAGGACCTGCGGTTATATTGGCGAGTGGTGGTATGCTGAATGGAGGTGCCAGTGTTGAGTACTTCAAGAGGCTTGCAGAGGATAAAAGAAATTCATTAATTTTTGTAGGTTACAATAGCGCAAATTCGATAGATAGAAAGATAAAGTATGGTGTTGATGAAATTTTATTGCCCGATGATTACGGCAAATTTGTGAATACAAAA
>JAJZJI010000086.1 GCA_021828345.1 Microcaldota archaeon | reverse complement strand
ATATAAGACGTTAGTTTTTAAAAAATTCTATATAATAAATTTAAATTATACATTTTATGGCTGATCGTTAAATATCTGTTTTGATATATCATTAAATTTTATAAATATATTTTAAAATTGTTTTTTGTGCTATTTAGTTTGCTGTCTTTGATAGGAAAATGAGTATTAGAGATATATCGAAAGCGATTATTTTCGCACCAGTGCTTTAATCTCAGCGGTCAGAATGCTTATTTTTTGTATTTCTTCTTTCTCTTCTTTAGTATTGGGTTTTTGATTACTTATTTGATCATCTATTGCTTCAAGCATATCTACCCACTCCTCAACATCTTCTTTAACTATCTGGAGAACCATTTGATCTTTTGACAATAGGTCGAGAAGTTGAAGGATTAGCTTGTTATCGGTAATTTCTTCTCCACGGTTCATGCGTTCGATTATGTGACTTCTCAGTTGCGCTATCTCATTGTTATTCGGTCTTCTGTTTATATCTATAACATTTTCCATACCAGTAAGGAAACTCTTTATCATGTCTGCAAAATTTCCTATCAGATCATTGAGTGAACGCCCAGAAAAACGTTTTATGCCCATGTGATTCGTATATATCACATAGTGAAAGCTTAAATATATATTTAGCCGTAAATATTATTGTGGTACGATGGAAAAAAAGCCAACGTTTAAAAATAATGAATCATTAAGAATCAATATAGATACGTTCAATGATTTCAAATACGTTTTTGTTGCATCTAGTGATAGAAAAAGCATTATTAGAATAGACTCTAAAGGTAACATTGATGTTGTTTCTGATAGAAATTCTAAAATAGAACATGGAAAAATAGATTTAGAGCGAGATATAAAGATCGTGATGGGCACTCCATTTAGTTATGAAGTGGGAAATGATGAAAGAAAGCTTTCCAGTGTAGGAGAAATAAAACCGGTAGATATATATTTCGAAGAACCACTAGAGGGTACCACAAAGGGTGGCTTTAATACAGATGCAGTAGAAAAGTTTTACCATCTTTATTATATTGCAATAAAAAGCAAACAGCGAAGCCCAGATGAACCATTTACCAATCCGTAAATACTTATTGATAACATAACTTTTATGTTGCGCTTATTTGTAATTCGAAGCAAAAAGCGGTAATCAGTATCAAAACAAAGATATAATCTTTAACGATGTGTTTTACTATGACCGCTAACGCCAATTTAGCAATGCTAGAAATAAACTATTATTACAAGATATAATCTCTCATACTTTAACTTGATTTATTTGGGCAATAACAGAGTAGATTTTATGATTACATTACTTTCGGTATCTCTCCTAATCGTGTAAATGTATTTTTAATGTGGTCAAATTCATATATTATTGGCATGCCGTTTTCGATAGATATTTTATTTATATAACTAGGATCTAAATTTTCTATATGGCGCATAAGTGCTCTTAAACTTCCGTTATGGCATACAACAATAACATTATCATGGATGGTTAATTCTGGTAGAATGTTTATTTTAAATGTGTTACGTACGCGATTATAAATATCTGTTAAATTTTCCCCATTTTTAGGACCTATACTATAGCTAGTTTTCCATAATTCTACATTATCGCGTCCGAATTTTTCTATGGCGTCCTTGCGTGCCATACCTTGTAAAATACCATAGTTGCGCTCATTTAATCCTTCTAAAGAAATTATTGGTATAGTACTTTCAATAGTATTTAATATAATCTCTAATGTATTTTTTGCACGTCTTAATTTTGATGTAAACGCTATTCCAAAATTAATTCCAATAAGTGCTTTTCCTGCGTTTAATGCTTGCGCTTCTCCATTAGTGGTTAATGCATCATCACGTATTCCACAAAAGCAATGGTCTCTATTGCCTTCAGATTCTCCATGCCTAAGCAATACAAGTTTGCATTTTGTCTGTTTTTCCATACATTGTTTTTAGTATATTAAATATATAAACAATTAGTTTTGTTTAATTTAAAGCAACAAAAAGTGTGCTACTAAGAAATTTTTACAAATTTTTACGCAAGACTTTTTATGTACTTAATACTTAAATCATATTATGACTGAAAAATTATATTGGAAAGATGCATATAAAAAAGAGTTTTCTGCTAGATGGACGGTTGATAGTATAAAAGGTATTTATATTTATGTATACATATATATACATATGTGATTGGTATGGCAAGGCAGATAGCGGTGTCAGATGAGGTGTATGCGCTGCTGATGGGGAAGAAATCTGATGGCAAGAGTTTTTCAGATGTTATAAAAGCGGCGTTGACTTTCGAGAGGAGTAAATCGCAAAAAAAGAAGAGTGACGAGGCTGGCAAGCATATAATTGAGGAGATGGAAAGGGGATACAATCTTGGAAAGATTATTGGCACAAGGAGTGATTGGCACGACAGATGAAAAATTTATTGATACCTCGATACTTGTTTATGCGTATAATAATTCTGATATGATAAAGCACGAGGCTATAAAATCTTACATTAAGGAAATACTATCACATGGTGAGAGACCCATAATATCACTACAAGTTCTGTTAGAATTTTATAACGTGATTACTAGAAAAATCAGTAATCCAATTAAACAAGAAGATGCTGCAAAAATAGTGGGTAATTTCTTTGATGCTGATGACTGGATAAAACTTGGCTATAGTAATTTGGCAGTGAGTAGGGCAATTACATATGCAGCAAAAGCCAAACTGGTTGTTTGGGATGTGCTAATCGCGGAGACTATGAGGGAGCATGGTATATATAAAATAATAACAGAAAATGAGAGAGATTTTAAGAAGATCAAGGACCTAGAAGTGATAAATCCTTTTAAAAAGCGATATAGTTGAAATAGCTCTGTTTATATACATAATATATAGCGTTAAAAACGGTTTATTAGATTTAGATATAATATAAGATTCTTAGGCCCCATTCGTATTTTTTAGTCTACTTAGCTCTAGGATTATAATCAGTATATTGGTTTAAAAATCTATACACGTGATAAAAACATAATGACGAGATAGATGACTAAACTTATTTAGTAATTCTAATATAATTTAAGATTAAACCGTATAACTTAAATATTTAAAAAATTAGAGTTACTGTGGTATCTATAATGTCAACAAAACAAAAATCATCAAAATTATCAGAAAACTTAACTGAACGGTTAGATTCACTTAATATGCATTATTTAGATAAACTCTCTATCCATCTTGTTGCTGCAGATATAAAACCCTCTTCATTGATATTACTAAAACGAGATTATGAACACGCGCAAATTATAATGGATGGATTAAAAATGCAGGGGTTCTATATTACAACACTAGATAGATCTAGCTGTAATTTTTTTGAGCTTATTGTCACAGCAGATAACTCTAAATGTGAACGTTTAAACGCCGCCATTTTGGCTAATGACAAATATAATATTGGCATAATGTTAGGATACCCAGAAAATGCTATATTAAGTTTTACTAATAAATTGCCTGGAAGAATACATTCCTATCAACAGATGTTAAATATATGTGTTTTTAATGGATTAAATAAAGGTAAAAATATGCCTAACTTTTTTGCATATTTATTACATATACCAGAGAACATAATAATAGATAAAGATGTTATAACTGTGGATTCACAAAGCGAAGCGTTAAGTAAAAAATATATGAAGTATATCCGATCGGTTGATCCAAATCTATCTAATGAAACCGAACGCAAATTCATAGACGAATTATATAATGGTATAAGTTTTAGTGGTAATATTTATTCTAATGGAGAATTCTATTCGAATAGCGAACTTTTTAATATTGTTAGATGATAATAAGTAAAACATGGTATTTGAAAAAATAAATAACTAAAATTAATTAAGTATTTCTAATATAATTTAAGATTAAGCAATAAAAAGTATATATGATTGAACTAACATAATAAAAAATTATGTGATAAACTGACAGTAACAACTAGAATGTGGGGGTCAAGAACGCGTTAGAACTTATTGCGCTTGATAAAAGCGTGCAGCGTGCTGCTGAGGTAATAATAGATTGTTGGTGTTTACAATATAATCACAGCAGTTAGTAACTCTTATTATTTATAAATTATTTTTATGAGATGACAAAATTTTAGAATATGTGGGATACAAAAGTATATATATCAGTTGTATACAAAATATATAATATGTATACATGGTGGTATGATGAAAACTGAAGTACTTTCTATAAGAGTAAAAAAGGGGCTTAAGGAAGAAGCCGACAAATTGGGTATAAATGTAAAAGATATCATAGAACAACTTCTGGAAAAGGAAATAGAAGCTAAAAAGAGTAAAGCTAAAAAGATATCATTTGAATTGAATAGACTTATGAATGTGACAGCCAAAGAGTGGGTAAATGACACCAGAAAAATCAGGCAAGAGTCATAAATATTTAGTGGATACATCTGCTCTGTACCCTATGTTACTGAAAGAGATAAATCTTGATAAAGATACTTTTTGCATAAGCACACTTACAGAATATGAAGTAGGGAATATTCTCTGGAAAGAGTCAAAACGCGGTGATCTTAAAGATTTAGAACAGATAGCACAAATATTCTATGAAACAATAACCAATTTGGAAAAGTACAAAATTAGTTCAATACAAGAAGTTTTAACAATTGCGATAAACAAAAGCCTAACATTTTACGATGCATCATACGTATATATAGCCGAAATTAATAATCTGATTCTCATCACAGAAGATAAAGACCTGTTAAAAAAAACAAAGAATGCAATATCTGTAGCGGATATCAAATAGTAATTTCAATATAGTCGCAGCATTTCCAACATAATTTCAGAATGCAGCAAAGTATATATATCTGGATATGTAGAAAAATAATAGTGATAAAATGACGATAACAGCTAAAATTGTAAAAGTCAAAGACGTTTCAGAATTTAGTAAGCTTGATACAAAGGTGCAACATGCAGAACTTGATGGTAGGTCGTTTTCAAGGCACATCAATCTCGATGGCAGCGCAGGCGGTTTTGTAGAGAAAACGGCAAAGGTTGATAGGACTGCATATATTGGTTCAAACGCACTGGTTCTTGAAAATGCACAGGTTTATGGTGATGTACAGGTCCTTGATAATGCGCAGATCTTTGGCAATGCGATGATCTCTGATATTGCACGAATCTCTGGCAATGCACGTGTCTATTGCAATGCTCGGATCTACGGGAATGCGCAGGTTTCTGAC
>JAJZJI010000085.1 GCA_021828345.1 Microcaldota archaeon | reverse complement strand
CGGGAAGCCGCGGGGGGAACAGATACTCAACAAGATGGTAACATCTGGCTATATAGAGGCTAAGGGTTGAGATAATGATATATAATATAAAGATAAAAAAGCACATGCGAAACATAAAAATATATACGATAGTAAAAAAGATGAATACAAAGAAGAATAACTTTATTACAGCTATTTTCATGAAAGCGTTTTCAGGCAAGAAAAAAGATGGTGAATATTGAGCATGGCTGGATTCAACATAAAAAAGCCAAAAAATATATTGATTATAGTTGCAGTGCTTGCAATAATAATAGCGTTCGCCTACTTATCTGTTTACATAACCAGCATTCTTGGTAGCATAACACATAGCAGTGCGCATTATATCTACGGCCTTAATGGTTATATCAATTATCATAATATACTCTTTTACAATCAGAGCAGATATCTTGTACCCTATTTTATTGTTAATTACAATTATCAAAACGAATCAAATGTATTCATTAATGGATCCATATATACAGAACCAATACCTCGTAATATATATTTGTTAAATGCGTCGAACGAATGTATAAATTGTAACAATTTTAATGCGCTGCATGCAACTCTTGCAAATGATCTTGTAAGTTATGGTGTAATAAGTAACGTCTCAAATCTTTTGATTATAAATCCTGATAATTTAACACAGATACGCAATAATTCTATATTAATTTCTCCTACAGGATTTTTACCATCCCAATTATTTCAGAATGTTTCAGAAAATATGACTGTCTTTAAGTTATTAATGGAGCGCGGCACCAGCTTAATGTATGTTGGCGGGGGGTTAAACTATATGGTGTTGCCGGGCAGCATACAGGTTATAAATAAGGCGCAGCCGTCTCAATTAGCTATGGGTGCAGAGCCTTATAGAAATCAAAGCTTCTATAAATTGTTATTTAATAGCAGCATGGGATATATGTTCTTTCAGAATGCCACATATACTCTAATAAGAGGTAATAATTTCTGGCTTACAGATTATATAAATATTTTAAATGGTTCATTTATTGCACTGCCTAACTATCCAAACACTTGGAACACAAATAATCTATCACTTGCATTATCAAAGGGAGCATCTGAGCTTTTCTGGCTACCTGCATATAGTTCTGGGCAATACCATATCGCAAACAAAAATGTTACGGGCAGCGGAAAGCTCGGATTGTTTTTAACATCAACCAATCTGCGCTACAATCAGAGTTCAACATCGCTTTTAAATAATTCCTATGTCCGAGTAGAGCTATATACAAATAAAGCATATTTAATACCGAATGGAAGCAGATATTATTACATTTATTATAATCCGAAATACACAATTAATGGAACAATATCTATGCCTGGATATATTATACCTGAAAAATTAAACGGCATTAATATAACGATCTTTACACATTCTAACTTAACACAGACTCTGCAACCAAATATTAATATAAAAAATCAGAATGGCACAACTATATATTCACATCCATTGCCATATATAAAATCATCCGGTAATTTTTCATTCATACAAAACGAGATATTTAATCTATCTCCTGGTAACTATCAATATTCAGTAATAAGCTTTTCTGGATACGATTATGGTACCGCATTGCTTTATGTGCCACCTATTCAGATAACACCGCTAAATATTAATTTTACAAATGGTACATTTTTACTATATTTAACTATGAACCAGCAGCAGTTGAATAATATAAATTACACAATAAATATGACTAATAATTACTCTCAATCTGGAAGGATAAATGATGGTCTCATATTATACAAACTGCCCCAAAATTATAAGGAGGCATATGGAAATGTTTCATTTGAAATAAATATGTTAAACTCAAAGTTTCCGTTTAAAATCGATAATCCTGCAATAAATATAAGTTTGACTTCTGGGGATCTTTATGTATTAATAGTGATAATTATTGTAATAGTTTTAGTCGTATTTGTAAGGGATCCAATTCGTGATGACTTTTATGTTGATGTTCCATCGATACCAAAGCAGAAGAGTATAAATGTTGTAATAAAGAGTAAGGATATGATAAATGCTTTTGATAGGCTTAATGCATATTATCATTGGAAGTATATGCCATTAAACATAGATGAGATACGAACTGCAATAGCAAATAACATACGTGATAATAATGTGCCGCTATCCCTTACATATCAGAATGTGGAGCTTTTGGTAGAGGAATTAGAAAAATCTGGTAAGCTTATAGAATATGATAATTTATATGCCCCGATAGATTGGATATCGCGTTCAGCTCATGACATAGAGTATCTTGCTACGTTTAAAAAATTAAGATTATGGTTTGTAGCCCATGGATATATAATAAATGAGATAGATACGAGCAGTTCGGCTGATATAATAGCGACCATAAAAGGGGAGAGAATATATGTAATTATTTATTCGAAGACTAGTAAATTCATAAATATGCCATTATATGAGAACGCGCAAACATATCTTGCATTTATAAATGGCGATAGACTTAATGAATTCAACCAGAAAATATCTGGCATGGTGGATCTCAATATTCAAAGATTGAAACTATACATAAGTTATGGAGAAATAAAGTTAATGGATGCGGATAAACCGGAAAAGACTGTAGTTTAATCATTCATCTCTTCTAAATTTTCTTCTTTTTCAATAATCTCTTCGTTTGCATTTTGTGTTTTATTTTCATCTACTTTACTTTCAAGTGAATAATGCTTTGCAACAATTTTTTCGAGTGTACTGCGTATTTCATCTGGTTTTTTGCCAGTTAAAGAAGCAAGATCTTTTGATAGTTGTCCAGTGTATCGCATTATAGTTTTGTATTTGTTCGCATACATACTCAATTTTTCCTTATTATGTATGAAATGCTGCAATCCACGTGCCGCGTCCATAACCGCGAGTTTTATTTCCTCTATAATCTCTTCCTCCTGTGATACAGATTCCTTTCCAACGCCAGAGTATGGTATATGTACAGATGATATATTCACAAAAACGCTGATTGGTTGCATCTCCATATCTATATTATATCGTTTCCATTGTATGCTTCTAACGGCCTCTGTAATGGCACAATTGCCGCTATCAAAGAGTAATGGAACCCTATTTGCAAATCTTAATATATTCCCAGTATATCCCTCCTCAAGCTGCTTTCCTGCGCTGCCACCATATGCAATCGCAGCCTCTACAATAAATGGAAAGCCTCCTTTGAAAACTTTTGGTTTTCTCTCTATTACATGCATGAATTCTGGGTTTAATATATTCTTTAATGTTAATTCTATCTGTACATGTCCTATTGGTATTATGTGGGCAGTTTCGGGCGATATCCATTTCATTTTTTTAAACGCATCTATTATAATCTCCGATTCATTCCATTGCAACTCCTTTGGTTTTTTTGAAAGATTAATACCCGGCAGCAATTCCTTTAATTCATTCACCTTACCCTGGCTAAATCTTGAGAAATTACTTGATAAGAATGTGGATATCATATCCTCTTTTG
Organism: Microcaldota archaeon; assembly: GCA_021828345.1. The sequence goes on along the minus strand of JAJZJI010000085.1, from coordinate 1,764 downwards.
ATGAGTGTGCTTCCTCAAGTAGATCATTGACAGATAACCCTAATGGGTGCAACTTTGCTGCTTTTGGTTTTTCTGGAATCTTATCAACAGATCTAAGAAATGAAAATTCTTTTCCATCAGGATCTATAAATACTATTTGGGCATGAGGATTAGATAGTGCAGTTCTTTTTAAATACTCTAGAACGCTATGATCGCTTGTATCATATTTTACCATCGCAAATTCTCCTTCTACTGTAAGCCCACGCGGAATATCTTTTAAATCAATTACATCATTTATAATTGGTTTATTATGCATGGTGTCTATACCAATGCTGCATGAAAATGCTCTACCATTTTCTAACCCCGATATTGCGCGTATAGGTTTACCCGTTGTTGTTTGTGCAAATAGTGTGCAACCTGCAGCTCCAATACCTTGCTGTCCTCTTTGCTGTACATTTCTATGGAATTTTGTACCGGCAAGTATCATGGCAAGCGCTTTACCAATAATCTGTTTTGGTATGCCCGGTCCATTATCAGATATTATTACAGTATACTTATTATCCCCAGCCCTATTTAATTTTACAGATATATTTGGTAATATCTCAGCATCTTCGCATGCATCAAGAGAATTTGTAACATACTCGTGCACCACAGTTACAAGAGACTTTATCATACTAGAATATCCAAGCATTTGCCTGTTCTTTTTGAAGAATTCTGATATCGAATGTTCTTTAAACTCCTTTACAATATTCTCTGAAGAATCCATATCTATCAACTAAAATATCACTTCATATCAAAAAGAAACTATTTGAATATGTGTGTATAATCTTTGTGCTTTCTGTGGCTAGCCTCCATTCTCTGGTATGCAAGTTTGTGACTTCCTCCCTCAACTAATGTCCTTACAGCTGTTTCAGCCTCATTTATCTGATCTATCATACCTATAAAACCTATAGTGTGTCCATATATGCTTAAATGCGCTCCACTAACGCTTTCAATATATAATTTTGTACGTCCGTTTTCTCCTATGACTCTAGATTTTATCTGTTGTAATCTAGCGCTATTGCCAAATATCTGTCTTAAATCTATATACGAAAAATAATAATCATCACTGAGCAGTAGAAGAGCGATTTGGACATCAAAACCTCTACCAAAAGCCGTAACTATATTGGCTGCGGAAAATTCCATAATTGCATCATCAGACTCAATAGTAACAAAATCTTTAGTTGGACTAATTTCTATTTTAGATTTTGTACGCTTCTCTATTGTGCTTATTATCTCGGGCATTTCACGCATTCTTTTTATACGCTGCGCATTAATGTATACTTCTTGCATATTTTCACTTTCTAATATCTGTTAGATGTTTAACTTTAAATTAGTTCATATAGATTAATATCTATTTAAAAGTATTTTTAAATTAAATGAATTGCAATTCCACTAATCCCTATATACTATATCGTAAAATCAAAAGCTTTAAATAGCTATCTTATTATAATATTTATGATTCAATCATGATTCATTAAAAGACGAATCATGAACAAGACATGATAAATAAATGATTTGGGTTGTTTTGATGGCAACAAAAAAAATATTGGAAAAGGAGCTCTACGAAATAAAGATGGAGTTAGAGAAGATTGCCTCAAAAAATGTTGATAATATAGAATTATTAAAAGAGAAGCATGCTGCGGAGGATACCAATTCCAATATGCTTGCATTAATAAAGTTCATGATGGATGAGAATAAAAAAACAACTATGCTCATGAAGGGAATATCAGATACACTAACTCA
>JAJZJI010000084.1 GCA_021828345.1 Microcaldota archaeon | reverse complement strand
TTTATACACCAATATTACCAGGTCAAAAAAATTATAACGTATCATTTAATCTAAAAAGTTTCTTGAATAGCCAAAATTATTTGAAATATACTTATATAATCTCTTTTGGCAATGGAACAAACATAACAAATTCATATAATTCAAGCGGTATAAATAAACAATTCAAGTATAATGTGCCGGTTAATGAAAATGTTTCAATACGCTTTGATGTACTCGGGAATAATAATTTTAGTTCTGTTGATCCAACATTAATTGTATACCCTGTAAATATAAAATATTACGTGCCGATAACTATAAACAATTACCAATTATCTCCTACGCCTGCACCATTCCAGGAGATGCTATCTGTGAATAGTTTGAATTATAGCTCTTATGAAGCTGGAAATTTAAATAATATAGAATTTTTCTATTTAAACGGTACGATAGTTCCATCGTGGATGGAAGGTAGTAATAATACCTTAATGAACAATCCCATAAACGCAAGCAATCTATATAAATCTACAAATACTATTTATTGGCTTAATTTAACAAGAGGTATTACAGCATCAAGCGGTATAACTATTTATATGGGTTTTAGTTCATTAAATGTAAATTTGATGAATTCATTGGATGTTGGAGAAGCCCCTCAAATAAGCCAAAGTTTTGGGAGCTATGATGATGGTAGTAGTGTATTTTCATTCTATGACGTAAATCCAACATCAACATCCGGCTGGAGTATACATGGTAGTGCCGGCCAAAAGAGTACTGCTCCATCTGGTAGTCATTATCTCACCACGAATGCCCTTTATGTAAATTCAGCAAATGGTGATTATATGTATATACCAGTTTCTGCTCTATCTGAAAATTCTATAATAAGTTTTGACATCTATACAACAGGTCTTGGAGATCTATTCTTTTTAACAAATTCTGGTGGTAGTGGGCAAATTGCAAGACTTGATGGGCGTGGCGGTGCAGATTATTCTGGGTTAGCAAAAGCTACATCATGGACCTCATGGTTCGCCCCATCTTCTGGGTTGGATAGCTCTAAAAATATATGGTATAAATACGACATTTTGATTTCTGGAGGTACCGCTAATGCATATATAGGAAATGAATACGATAGTATTTCAACGCTTGGAACGCTTGCAACATCTGGATTTTCTATCGTAGATAACGGCAATTATTTAGGTCTTATAGGTGATGGTTTAGGGTCAACTTACGTAACATATTGGAATGGTATGGTTATACGTAAATACCCCCCGAATGGTGTTATGCCTACCGCATTATTTGGAGCAATCGAGAGTTCTAACAGTCCCATACTTTTAATTAACAAAAATCCTCTTACATATGGTACTAATGATATTATTAATGCAACTGGCTCAAATTCGGGAGATAGTATAGAACTTTTTAGGAATATAACGCTAATTGCAGGTCCCTCTTCAAATCCAATTGTATACAACGTATGCGGTAGTGCACCATATATAAATAGTTGTTTTCCTGTTGGAAAATATAAGATGTCTGTAAATGATATCACATCTAATTTAAATGCAAGTGAATTATTAAGCGTGGTTAAAGCAACCCCTTATCTTAGTATACAGACTCAAAATGTTATAATATATAATGGTAGTTATATACCAATAAAATATTCATCTTTAACAATAGGAAACCAATTACAATCTATGTTTTCTGTAAACGGTGCTGTCGTTTCAAACACCTACTCAAATAATACTTACGATTTTTATCCAAATGGCACAGGCATCTATAATTTAAGTATATACACTTCTGGAAACGGAAATTATTTATCTAATCGTGTAACGAGGAATGTTTGCGTCACTACTGGTCCTTCCGTTGCACCATCAAATATATTTTTTTATGCTCCAATTTGTATAGTAAATAATCAGACGCTTGCGGCTAATGGTCCATTTCAAGAACTTATAAAAATAAATGAAAGTGAATATAAAAACTACTTAACGTATAACAGCAATTTTGCAAATTTTGAGATATTTAATGCAGCTGGAAATGTAGTACCATCGTGGATAGAACAGAATGCAACTGGCAATCTTACTATATGGTCAAAAATATCAAATGGCATAGTATCAAATTCCATTTATCCATTGTATATCGGTTTTTCTAGCAATGTAATTAATTTACTTTCGAAAAGTGGTGTCAATGGCATAGGCGAATTCCCAACGGCTACATCTACATATGCACAATATGACGATGGCAGTAGTGTTTTCAATAACTACTTTAGTGGAGGTTCATTAAGTAATTGGACGGTGGTAGGAACTTCTGGCCAGACTAGCTCTGCGCCAAGCGGTTCACCATTTGGAACTGATGCATATTACGCAAACGGAGCTAATGGTGATTATTTATACACTATAGCAAATAATCAGACTGAAAATTCAATAATTGAATATTATACATATACTCAGAATCTTGATGATTTATTTTTTATGGCTGCACAAAATGGAAATGGGCAAATAGCAAGGGTGGGAAATGGTGGTGGATGGTATGGAATTGCATCTGCCAGCGCATGGACATTATGGACTGCGCCTCCAGATACTGGGACATGGTCAAATGAATGGTTACTTATTGGTATTAAAATATTAAATGGCAATGCACAGATGTTTTTAACAACGAATCCTGGTGATTACAATAGTGAAATAAATAGGAATGCTTCAAATAGTTATACCGTTGCGGATAATGGAAACTATTTGGGTTTTGTAGGTGACGCTGCTGGTAGTTCTACAACACAATACATGAATGGCTTAATAATAAGATCATACCCTCCTAACGGAGTCATGCCATATTATATAGATGGTAATGTTACAAAAGTTTCGTCACAATTGACTTGTACTATATCATTAAGTCCTAACGTAATAAATTTTGGTTCTATGAACCCTTCTTCAAGTACGCAAACAACAAATGCCATAACTGATATTAATACTGGTAATGCTGCTGCTGACCTGTATGTATTTGGAGGTAATTGGATAAATAATACTGAATCATTTGGCATTAGCAATACGTCCTATTCAACATCATTTGGTACACCATTTTTATTATCAAATAAACTAAGTAATACAGCAACAAATACATTAGTTATTGTAACCCCTGGTGGCAGCAATACAATTTACTTTGGTTTGAATATACCATCTGGGGTAAAATCTGGTAACTATGTTCAGACAATAACAATAGAAAATAGTTGTTAAATATCCAAATTTAGAAAAACTAAAGAAGACAAGGTTTTTAAATACTAATGTTGAATTTAATGCAGTGCATGAATAAGATTATGCAATAAATTTAAAAGAGTGAAAACATGAAATATAATATAAAAACTAAGTATATGGTATATTTAGCAGCGGTAACGTCACTTTTTTCGGCGATACTATTTGGCTCTAGTATGGCGTTTGCGGCGTCTAGTAATGTAGCGGCAAGCGTTTCAATATCAGCTGTATGTTATACATCTGCAACGCCTAATTCAATTTCATTTGGTACAATGTCACCAAATACGAATGTCCCTACAAATGTTCTTGTAACTGACCAGGATGTTGGTGGAAATGTCGGATCATACCTTTATATAAGCGGTTCATCATGGTCATCAGGGTCAAATAGCTTTGGCATAAGCAATACTACCTGGGATAGTTCATCTCAATCTACATATACAGGTACTGGGTTATCTTCGACAGCATCGAATACTGCTATATTAATACCATCTCCAAGCATATCAACACCAACTACATCAAATGATATATATTTTGGTCTTGCTATACCTAGTGCAACACCTGCTGGTACATATACACAAACAATAACGTTCGAAAACAGCTGTTAAGTGTTTTTGATGGTTGTTAAAAATATTGCGGCATATATTTTTTTAGTTGCTGCAATATCTGTTTTTTCTTATGCTCAGATTGGGGAGGTTGCAGGACCAGTTAATTTTAACGTAAGTGTAGGTTCCTACCAGTCACTACCTGTTACAATTGTTGATGGGGGCAATGCACCAATTGCATTTAATGTTACTTATGTACTAACAACAAAAATAAAAAATGTAACAGCTCCAATTGTAACAATAAATCCGATGAATGGAACCATAAATCCACATTCAGAAGTTGTTTTAAACGTTACAACATACGTGCCAGGTAATGATAAACCCGGGACGTTTTGGAACGGCCAGATATCTGTAGTATCAAATTCTGTAGCACAAATAACTGGCAGTGGGGCAATAATTAGGGCAGGTACGCTTAAGATATTTACAATAACGGCCGCTCAGCCAAAATCCAATATACTGTTTGTGATTTTAATCGTAATAATAGCAGCAATTTTAATAGTTGCATTTTATTATTTCTATAAAAAACGCACAAAAATAAGAAAGAGTGCAAGTAAATTGCGCGCTAAGAAATAATCATTCTTTTTTTCCGGATTTAGATAATTGAACCCTAAAAAGGCCCGCTGGCAATTGCTGCACTATTGTGTCCAAATCATCAAAATTTAGGTGTTTTGAGATGATCTTTGCGGCATCAGACTTTTTTCTTGTTCCAAGGCTTAGTTCAACGTATGTATTTATTTTTTTTGTTTCAATCAGCCTATCAAATGTAATTTTTGGAATAGTATTAAGTGTATTATTATCATTGAACATAACTAGAGATAGCGGCGTGTTTTTAAACCATTCTCTTTCACCTTTCATTACAAATCCCCCTGTGCCAACAGAACCTGTTGCAGTTGATTTGCTTATTTGGCTGCGCTCTAATGCATAAACATCTACTGTACTTAAATCCTCTTTCCACGCGCTTGAATATATGGCAGCAAAGTGTGCAGCCTCCTCCCATATATCCTTTTTTACACTAATACCATCTTTTAAAAGAACAAGCGATGCGCCAAATATATCAGCATGGAAAAAGATATCATTCTCAAGAAAATATTTGGCATTTATCAGATCGTTTTGCTGCGCGCTTCTGCCTCCGATGCAGAGCATATTATTGCTGGTATAAAACCAATGGAATTTCTCATACCATTGTTTATCCGACTTCTTGATTATTATGCGCTTTTTTTGCTCATTTTGCGCCTCTATGCCCTTTAGCTGCTTTTCTAAATCATAAACTGCCTTTTCAGCACCGTTTCTTTTATTTAAGAGCTTCTTTGCCTTATTATAATAATCATTACCGTTCTGCTGCGCATTTTTTAGATAACTGAGCTTTATTTTCATTTAGACACAAAATTCAGATAAAGGAGACTGTACCTGTTGTTATGAGTGATATTATTACACCAAGAACAAATCCCATAACTCCTATCAATAAGACGCC
>JAJZJI010000083.1 GCA_021828345.1 Microcaldota archaeon | reverse complement strand
TACGAATTAAATAACGAAAAGCTTAGTGTTACATTACTTCCCGCTATTACTGGAGATGGCGATATTGCAACGTTAGACACCGATAACGCGCCATCAACGCTGCTGCCAGATGTACTTAATGCTGCTGCACTTGTATTTGCTGAAAATACTACGCCGCTTAAAACAATCGATAGAAATATACCTATGATAGTATATCTTAAAACCTTCATCTGCTCTATTTTTGTAATGTTCATCATATCACCTAATCAACATAATTTTTAAATAATAATGCACTGGCTATAAGTCCAAATGCTATAAATATCAAAAGCGCCGTTATGTCTGTAGTTATTGCCTGTATTGGGTAGTAACCAAGCATCATTACATCACGTATACCCTGTGTTGCATATGTCATTGGATCGAGTGTGCTAAATGGTTGTATGAACGAGGGGAGCGATGTAGCTGGGAAGAACGCTCCAGATAAAAACCACATGGGCAATACAACTACCTGTGCAAGTATAGCATATACCTCGACCTTATTTACTCTTGATGCAATTACTGTTGTCACTCCTGCAAAACCTATAGCAACCAGCATGATTAATAGTATTATCCAGACAAGTCCTAAAACGCCCATAGCTATTGTTGCACCATCAATAAAGCCTATTCCAAGTGCTACTAACATATATATTATGGATTGTATAACTCCGGATATCATTTTGCTAAATATAATGGTCTTTTTGTTTATGGGAGCAATGTAAAATGATTTGAGAACGCCAAGCTGCCTGTCAGCTATTATAGATATGCCCCCTCCAAATACTGTGCCGAATGCCGCAACCATTGCGAGTATGCCTCCTACAAGAAATACCTTGTAGCTACTTGATGTTCCATATAATGGAACAACTGCAACATTAGATTCTAGTGCTACGTTATTGTTTTGCTGCTGCAATATATTCGTGCTTATGCCTGCATTGTATGATTGGGCAGTGGATTGTATAAGTGGTATTGCTGCTCCAATATTTGCAAAATTAGAATTTGAGTAGTATACTTCAATACTGGGATTTCCATTGATCTTATTTGGAAATGATGGGAGTATTACAAGGACGACAGATGTCTTTCCTTGCGATAACATGTTTATGGCACTAGATTGTGATGTGACCTGCTGCACTTGAAGTGTTTTGCTTGAAGTTAATGCATTTATAAATGATGTGGCTTGTGGATTATTCGCATAATTCACTACCGTTATGCCTATATTAAATGTACTTGCGGATATGTTACCAAAGAAGAATATAATTACAATTGGGAATATAACTGATCGTATCAAATTGGTGCGTAAATTGGCCTTGAATATTATAAGTTCACGGGTCAATAGTGTATATGTGTCTCCAATAATCCCCATTATTATTACCTTTTTATCATAATATTTGCTCTATCAGAACTCTGCTCTTCAAGTTTGTCACGAATTGAAGATCCTGTTAACTTTATGAATACGTCATCCATGGTTGGCAGCCTTAGGCTTATAGACGCTATAGGTATTTTTTCTTTATATATCGCATCCGCAACTTTCGAAACCATTTTTATGTCATCTTTTGCTACAAATGCCTCTATCTTTTCATCCTCTAAATTGACCTCAAGCTTTAACTTTGTTCTAAGAAGCTTTACTACCTGCTCTACAACGCTTGTATCCGCAATTATCTCTATTACACTGCCCTCAGATACCTGTTTTTTTAATTCGGATGCCGTTCCGCTTGCAACGATCTTTCCATGATCTATTATAGCTATTTTGTCGCACAACCTATCGGCCTCCTCAAGATATTGTGTAGTTAATATAACAGTTACTCCGCGTTTGTTTAAATCATCTATACGCTTCCACATTTCAACTCTATTTTGAACGTCAAGTCCTGTTGTGGGTTCATCAAGTATTAATATTTTTGGTGAGTGTATCATCGATTTTACTAAATATAAACGTCTTTTCATACCTCCAGAGAATGAACCTGCCTTTTTATTTGCAAATGCTTCTAAATCTGCCTCTTTTAATGCGTTTTTTATGGCAGATTCTAATATCTCCCCGCGTAAATGGTATAATCTACCAGCAATCTTTAGGTTTTCATATGCGGTTAAATCTGAATCAACAATGGTCTCCTGCGTCATGAATCCTATTTTTTCTTTTACTAACGCATTGTCCTTAATATTATCAAGTCCATCTATTATTATACTGCCAGATGTTGGCTTTAATATACCTAAAACTAAACTAATTGTCGTGGTCTTTCCAGCACCATTAGGCCCTAATAATCCAAAGATCTTTCCTCTTTCTATGTTAAGATTTACATTATCCACTGCTGTGAAGCTTCCAAATGCTTTGATTAAGTTCTTTATCTCAATTATATTATTTTCGCTCTTATCCATATTAATCATCAAATGTTTTCATGGCTTCTTTAAAGGCTTTGCTCATCATTAACCTAGTTTTATCTAAAGCATTAATACCCATTTTTGTTATTTTATAATATTTTTTAGATTTATCATTTTCAAGGATGTGCTGTGCTTTTATATAACCGCCATTTTCAAGTGCCTGCAATGTATTATAAATGTTATTTTTAATGTCCTCGTTTATAATGAATTTCGGCCCAAATTTTTTAATGTCTTTTAGCAGCAAATATGGATAGTAATTACCGCGTTTTATCATGCTTAATATAACTATTTTAAGTATTCCGTTCTTCATATCCTTTGTTACGTAATCTGTCATATCCTTACAATGCGCACGATGTGCTCTATGTTCCATGTCCACACTATTTTAAAAATAAACTATATTAATATTAAACTAAATATATATAAAGCTTTATAAATATTCATTCCAGCAAATCTTTAGCATATTTTATTAAATAGAATATAAAATTAAGAATATGTAAAATAAAGTTGCCAATAATAGATTTTCATAGTGGTTAATTATATTAAAAATAGATATACTATTTAATCTTTTAGATAAATTTAATATTATGGAAAATGTGAAAGGCAACAAAAGTTATTTAATACTAAATACTATATTAGAGTGTATTTAGGGCGATAAAGTGGTGTTTAAATAGCGGGAGAGGAAGCAAAAACAACTATCGACTCATTGGTTGATCTTTTAAAACTCAAAGGAAGAATGGAACTAAATAGCATCGCATCTGAATTAGGTATCGGCCCACTGACTGTAGAGAGTTGGTCTAGAATACTTGAAAAAGGGGGTATTGTAGAGGTAACATATGAAATGGGAAAGATGTATGTATCCCCATTAAGTATGTCCCCAAAGGATAAAGAAAATCTAAAAAATAGAGTAGCAATAAATCAAAAAACGGTTACAACTATTGTAGAAGGAAAGACTGAGGAGTTGCATTTGCTCGCACAGAATCTTGATGACCTTAAGGTGATTGTGCAAAAAGCAAATAGGTTATATACCGAAAAATTACCAAATATTCAGGCTAAGTTAACAGAAATAAATAATGTATATGTTCAAGTAGAGCGCGATAAGAATGTAGTTATAGAAATAAAAAACAGTATAGAGAGCGCTTTTAATAATGCTGAAAAACAGATGAATGATATTGTAGAGAAGACAAAGTATCTAGAGTCTGATGAGCGTTTAGATAAGATTAATACCGCAATGAGTAATTTAAAGGATCTCTCTACAAAATCCAAAGAATACAATGAATTTATATCAAGCATAAACAAAAATAGGGAGAAGGTAATAGCTGATATGAAATCTGATATAGATCAAAGGGCACGCCAATTAAAAGAGGAGATAGAAAAACAGAGTAAAGATATGGTAGAGCAATTGCGTGTGCATGGCGAAGAGAGCAAAAAATATAATGAGTCTATAGTAGAACAGACAAAGATTGCTGAAGATCTTATGAAAAAGTTCAATGATTTCAGAAAACAAAAAGATGTGATGGTAAAGAATATAAATCAGTCCTTCAAAGATTTTAATGAGCGATATAAAAAGAGTTACGCATCCGTTACGAAAAATATGCAGCTTCTAGAAGCACATTCAAATGATTTGAAAATGAGTATTAGTGATGTAAAGCAGAGCTTCGGGTCGGCGTCCGTTATATTTGATTTCATAAAGGATATAGAGGATAGCATAAAGAAAACTGATGCGAGTATAACTGCGATGAAGGATCGCATAGAGGACATAAGAAAAGAATTTAATACGTTAAAGAATGATAAAAGCAAAACATTAGTAGAAAAAGACATGTTGTTAAATAAGATGGAGAAGGAGGCAGAGGAGATAGAGGATCAAATATCTATAGCAAAGGATTCTATAGATAAGAACCTCAAAAATATACTATCAAATCGCATTCCTGGAACGCCAAATGATAAAGGAAACTCACAAAATCCAAATACCCAATCATCAGATAATTCTGTGCCAAAACCGCCAGAATCCCAGAATATGAATGGCGATATGCCTGGAAGTGTTCCATCGCCGATAAATCAGAATCCAAAATAATATTAAGGTGTTTTAGAAGATGGATGAAGGAGAAAGTGTTGAAATCATTCAGAGCTACACGCTCGATGCCAGCGGCACTGATGTTAATGTACGCATATATACTGTTAAGGATGAATATGTCCCTATATACGAGGTTACAATACCTGGCATAGGTACCGCTACAAAACTCTTATTAATGTCCTTTAGACCAGAGCTTATATCAACTATACCATTAGATACAACAAGACTGTCTGAGAAGGAATATCGCGAGGAGATGCGCAATAAGTATATTGAGACGAGTACAATACTCATAGAAAAATATCTTCCAGGGACAAATGATAATACAAAACAGCTTCTTATATCATATATAATAAATATGATGTTAGGGCTTGGAGATTTGGAGGTTCCACTGTCAGATCCTAATCTTGAGGAAATTGTAATAAATAGTTCAAAGGATTATATCTGGGTATTCCATAGAAAATACTATTGGTGTAAGACTAAGATAAAATTAATGAGTGAAGAGGAGATTTATGAGAAAGTTGAACAGATAGTTAGATGCGTAGGAAGGGAGATAAACAATCTTGCGCCACTTATGGATGCCGAATTGATGGACGGTTCTAGAGTAAATGCGACATTATTCCCTATCTCACAGAACGGAAATACTATAACAATTAGAAAATTCACCAAAAACCCATGGACTATGCCTGCACTTGTAAGGGCAAATAGCATAAGTCCAAATATTGCCGGTTTAATATGGGCATGTATAGAGAATGAGATAAGTCTTTTGATAGCTGGAGGAACTGCCAGTGGAAAGACCAGTTTTCTTAATGCTATGAGCATATTCTTTCCTCCAAACAGAAGAATAA
>JAJZJI010000082.1 GCA_021828345.1 Microcaldota archaeon | reverse complement strand
AAACTCTATATATGCAGAAGATGTTTTAGAGAGGTCGCACGCGACCTTGGATTTGTAAAGAATGGTTGATATTTATGGTAGATAGATTTTCAAATTCAATAAATACGATAAAAACGCACGAAATTGTAGGAAAGGAGGAATGCGTCTTAGATTCGACAAAGTTGATAAAGGCAGTCCTTGACGCTATGATACGCGAATCGTACATAGAAAGTTATGAGGAATTCAGTGAAAGGCATGCAAAGAAATTGCGCGTAAAATTATCAAAACGCATAAATGACATTGGCGTAATAAAACCGCGATTCAGCATAAATAAGGATATGCTGCAAAAGTATGAATCCAGATACGTCCCAAGTAGGGACTTTGGAGTGCTTATAATATCAACTCCCCAAGGTATAATGACAAGTAGAGAGATAAAGGACAAAAATACAGGAGGACGATTACTCGCGTATGTATATTGAATTTATATTAGGTAATTATAATGTTAGAAATACCAAATGGCATCAATGTTGATGTAAAAGATAATTTAATCACAATAAGTGGTAGCCTAGGCAAGAATAAACGCGTATATAATGACAAGCTCATGAATGTCTTGATAAAGGATAATCAGATACATATTGAATGCACAAAAAATAAAAAACTTGCAAAGGTCGCAAACAATACAGTAAATACGCTATTAAAAGAATTAAAAAATGACATGGATGGCGTTAACAAACACTTTGAAATAAAGATGCTTGCAGTCTTTGCACACTTCCCAATCACAATAGAGGTTAAAAACAACACCATTATTATAAAAAATATATTAGGAGCACGTGCGGCTATATACACAGAAATTGTTGGAGATACAAAAATTGAAATAAAAGGACAGAATGTTAGAATATATGGCACTAATAAGGAGGATGTTTCACAAACTGCTGCAAACATAAGAATGGCATGCAAAGTAAGAAAACGTGATGAACGCGTCTTCCAAGACGGAGTTTATTACGCAATAGAGTGATTTTTATGACAATAAAGATAAAAAAGAAAACGCACCCGAAATTCAATGTGCCAAATTTTGGCATAAAAAAAAGAAAGGGTGTTAAAGAACGCTGGAGAAAACAACGAGGCATTGATAATAAAAAAAGAATAAAAATGGCCATGATGGGAGCAGAGCCTACAATCGGTTACAAAAATAGTGAATCTGTACGCGGTATTAGAGCAAACGGAAAACGTTTATATAGAATAAATAATATAGAAGAGATGAAAAACGTGTTGAAAAATCCTGACATATCAAGCAATTTATATGATTTTATTGTACCACATTCACTCTCAAAGCGCTCAAGACATGAAATTGCGATTCTTGCAAACAACAATAAATTTAAAGTAGTTAATATAAAAACAGAAGCAAAAAAGATTGATAACAATAACAAAAAGGATATAAAATCAGATAGCGGTGTCAAAATATGAGTATTAAGCTTACAAAAAGGATTGCTGCAATAGTAATGGATAGAGGAGAGAGCAGCATAAGGATAAATCCTACAGCAATAGCCGAAGCAAAAAAAGCAATAACCAGAGAAGACGTTAGGGCACTTATAAAAAACGGCAGTGTATATGCAATAAAAGAGAAAAAGAACCTTAGCTTGCATGGAAAGGAGCTCAAAAAGAAGAGAATTGCAGGTAGAAAAAGAGGATATGGAAGAAGAAAGGGTACAAAGAACGCCAGAAGCGGCACATCATTATATCCTAAAAAAATACGTGGTCAGAGGCGCATATTAAAGAGTTTAAAGAATGATAAGATAATAGATAATATTGTATTCAAAAAGTATTACAAACTAACAAAGGGAGGAAGCTTCCCAACAAAGATATCTTTGATAAATCACATAAAAGATAGCGGCATAAAGATAAATGATGAGTTAATGGAAAAATTAAAACATATATAAAGGTATTTTTATGATAATAAGAAAAAGAAGGCGCTTGCAAAATTTAACAGATTATAAAAAAAGAGTGGCACTCGTAAAGGGAGATATGCCGCGCATTGTAGTAAGAAGATCAAACAAACAGATAATAATGCAGATCGTTGAATATCATAGCGATGGTGATATCGTAATTGCAATGGTAACATCAAACGAATTGAAGAAATTTGGATGGAGTCCGAGAAGCAATACACCGACCGCATATTTGACCGGAATGCTTTTGACAAAGAAATCTGAAAAACTCAACGGCCGTGAATGCATATTAGACATAGGTTTATATAAACCAGCAGAAAGCGCAGTTCTTTTTGCAGCCGCAAAAGGAGCGATGGATAATGGGATAAAATTGCGTGCAAATATAAAATTTGATGAATCGCGTATAAAAGGCACACATATTAAGAATTATTATTCACAGTCAAAAGATAATTTTGCAGGGTATGATAAAGAGAAATTTAATGTTGAAAAAATTGAGGAGCTTTTCGAAAAAGCAAAAGAGCAGATAAAGAGGGTATGATGTATTGGCATTCCGTAGAAATGATAGGTATAAAGAGGAAGAAAAAGTATTTGATGTAGAATCCTGGAAACCGCTTACTGAGATTGGGAGGATGGTTAAGGCAAAGGAGATAACATCCATTGAGCAGATATTCCACATGGGAAGACGAATAGAGGAGCGTGAAATAGTGGATGCACTTCTGCCTGAAATAAAGACAGAGGTTATTGAAATAATGAATGTTCAGAGAATGACAAAAAATAATAGAAAGGCAAAGTATAGGGTAATCGCAATTGCAGGAGATAAAAGAGGGCATATAGGAATAGGAGCTGGAAAGGATGTTGAGATAAAGGCCGCAATAGATAATGCAATGAATGATGCAAAGAAAAATATAACACCAATAATATTTGGCTGTGGATCATGGCAGTGCCAATGCGGAACGACACATAGTCTTCCAGTAATAGTAAAGGGCAAATGCGGCAGCGTAGAGGTCTTATTAAAACCAGGCCCTAGAGGTCTTGGAGTAGTTGCAAACAAGCCCATAAAAAAGATGCTTGAGCTTGCAGGTCTAAAAGATATATGGAGCTTCTCAAAGGGAAGAACACGTTCGAGATATAATATGTTAATGGCCGCATATAAAGCTATAACAAGCATAAACCGCATGAAAAATACTTCAGCTATGAAAATAAAAGCGCAGTAATCTATTTTATTTACAAGCACGTATTAAAGGTCTAAATGCACAAATTAAAGATGTGATGCATAAAATTTATCATAGTAAATCTCCGATACAACTAGTTATTTAAGACTTCCATCATAACGTTATTGTATTTAGATATAACTCAGTTATAAAACCTTGATTGTATGGCAGATTTTTTAGCAGTAGTTTTGTTCTCGGCGATAATGGGATTCTCAATATATCTAGCTCTCCCTATAATACTTAAAAAACATTCAAGTTCAAGGACGATAACGATGCTCAATGCAGGAGCTATTGGTATACTCATATTTCTTATAATGGACATATTCTCGGATGTTGCACCGATATTATATAAAACGAATTCCCTTTATGGGTATGGCGCCGACCCATTTTTAAGCGCGATATTTGCCATCTCATTGACAGTAGGATTCTTTATGCTATATAGATTTGAGGGCAAATCCCCACATGGTCTTACGCCTAGCAAAACATCGCTCATGATAGCGATAGGCATAGGTCTGCAAAATTTAACTGAAGGATTAGTATTTGGATCCCTTTCTGTGAGCGTGGGGCTTTTTTCGGGAGTTGCCCTTGTGGTGCTTATAGGATTTATTATGCAAAATTTAACTGAAGGATTTCCTATTGCGGCGCCATTTATAAATAGTAGTGATAAAAAATTAGGCGTACTTGCCATGCTCTTTCTCATAGGAGGATTACCTACAGTCATTGGCGGTGTTGTAGGGTTCTTTTACAACTCCACCATGTTAAACTTAATTTTTGATGGACTTGCAATAGGCGCAATACTATATGTCATACTGCCTATGATAAAACACCAATTCAAAAATATAGAGCCGCAAAGGCAAAACCTAATTTATCTAGGCATATTTATAGGATTTATAATAGGTTTTCTGGTAAATTTAATATAAAATTAAACACCATTTTTCATACATAGTTTACTGACTTTGCACACATCACACTTTGGCACATTTCCACAGATTGTCTTGCCATGCGCTTTTAAGACATATGCAAGGTTTTTCCAATACTTTTTATTTACTTTAGATTTTAAATCTTCCTCTATCGTATTTGCATTATTACTTTGTGATAGACCAATTCTATTAGATAATTTTATCACCCATGTATCAACTGGTATTCCCTCAACAACACCATAAGCATTTATGAGTATAGTATTTGCGGTCTTGCGCCCAATGCCAGGCAGCATAAGAAGCTTATCCATATTTCTTGGGACAACTCCATTATAACGCGATTTTATCTCGTTGCATGTCTTTGTTATATTCTCAGCCTTTTTATCGGCAAAACTAACAGACTTTATATATTTAAGCATATCCTCTTTAGTCGCATTTGAAAATGCATCGCAATCTTTGTATTTAGAAAATAATTCCACAGTTAATTTATTGACGATCTCATCGCGCGTCTGTGCTGAGAGAATTGATGCAACAACCAATTCTATGGGTGTATTAAAATTAAGATAGTATTTTGCGTTTGGATATAATTCAAATAACGCCTCTATAATCCCATTCGCTTTATTTGACTCTAGTAATTTTGCCTGCATACAAATCAGTATTTATTAAATATTAATGTTTATAAAATACCATATGCCAAATAATAAACGTATATTTTTAAAAAAAGTAATGACAAAACTTAAATTACGTTATAAAAATAATTTGAAGAGCTCCTTAAATTTTTCCAGTCCCTGGCAGCTTTTGGTTGCAACAATTTTATCCGCGCAAGCACAAGATAAACAAGTGAATAAGGCTACTGTTGAATTATTTAAAAAATATCCAAATATGAACGATTATTTGAATCTTAAACCTAGTGAACTATTCAAATACATAATACATATAGGACTCTATAAAAATAAGGGAAAAAACATAATAAAAGCATCGCATTACATACATGATAATTTTAACTCAAAAATACCAAAGAGCATAGAGGAGTTAACGCAAATACCAGGGGTTGGAAGAAAAACGGCAAATGTTGTTTTATCTGGCGCATATAATTTACATTATGGAATTGCAATAGATACACATTGCATAACTGTCGCAAATAGATTGGGTATTGTTAAAACCAAAAACCCAGAAAAGATAGAAAGGGTATTAATTGATAATGTAGATAATAATAACAGAAAATATATATCAAACGCATTTATCGCTCTAGGCAGGGATACATGCACCGCAAGAAGAAAGTATTGTGATAGGTGTATATTAAAGAGTATTTGCCCTTCTTCAGATTATAAGTATAGGTAGTATTATGATCGCATGCCTTTTCAGTGGAGGTAAGGATTCAACATTAGCGTTGCATCGCGTTTTTTCCAGTGGAAGAAGCGTTGATCTTTTAATAACAATTGGTTCGGAAAACGAATTTAGCTATATGTTCCACAAGCCCAATGTTGAATATACGCGCATGCAGGCAGAGGCCCTTGGCATAAAACAGGTATTTTCATATACCAAAGGGGAGAAAGAGCTTGAACTTGCAGATCTTAAAAGTGTATTATCAGAAAATAATATAGATACATTAATAACTGGAGCGACAGCAAGCATGTACCAGAAAGTTAGAATAGATAATATATGCAATGACTTGGGCATCACGCATGAATCCCCATTATGGCTAATTGAT
>JAJZJI010000081.1 GCA_021828345.1 Microcaldota archaeon | reverse complement strand
TAGTTAAAAATCAAAAAATTGAAGATAATGTAGATAACCTTTCAAAAAAAGTGTCTTTGGATGGGTTTGATCTTCTTGTAGGTGGGGATATTGCGTCTTCTGATGATGCAGTACATACTAATGAGTCTAATTCTAATAAATATTCTGAAAATAGGGAATGGGATTATGCTAAACAGGATCATGCTAATTCAAAATTTGATGATAATAATAGCTCATACTCACCTCCTCATGTAAATGGAGTATCTTTTGTAAATTCTATATTAGGCAGAATTCCAAAAATGAAGAATGCAAAGACCAATAGGATATTTATCATCTTAGGTGTTTTTATACTACTTTGTCTTTTCATTATATATTATTTATTTTTAACATCTGCTGATGTTGCTATTCAAGTAAAAGGTGATCCAATATCTTCTACTGCTACTATTTTAATCAGTCCTAATATTTCTTCTATTAATACTTCAAAATTAGAAATTCCTGCAAAGGTTTTTGTAGTATCAGAATCAGGTTCAGATAGTGCTCCTACCACAGGTAGTAAAACTGTAACTACGGGTAGTTTTGCATCTGGAAGTATTACTTTAACTAATTCAACATCAAATTCTATTACTCTTTCTTCAGGAACTGTATTTACTGGGTCTAGTAACTATACATGTACTAATTCTTCTTCTGTTACTGTACCTGCTGCTACAGAGAATAAAAGTGGAGGGGTAGTTACTGGAGTTACTTATGGTACCGTGTCATTTACTTGTACTGCCAGTGTGAATACTGCAGACGTTGCAGGTGATACATTTTCTGTACAGGGTTATAGTAGTAGTGAGCTGACAGGAACTAATCCTAATGCCTTTACAGCAGGTAATGAATCCTCTCAGACAGAACAAGTAGTTTCTTCTTCTGATCAGCAAAATTTAGAACAAAGTTTATCTTCTCAGTTATATCAAAGAGGACAGACAGATTTACAGTCTAAGGTTGGAAATTATTCATTAATTTCTCAAAGTGTTCAAAATATAACGGTTAATGCAACGTTTGATAATCAGGTTGGTACTCAGGCTCAAGTATTGAATTTGTCAGAGCAGACTAAAACTCAGGGGGAAGCTTATAACCAAAATGATTTTACCTCTGTTATTAAATCAAACCTTGAAGGTAATTCTAATCTTGTTAGAAATATGACTGTGTCTGTTAAGAAAATTGAAGTTGTCTCTGGGCAGGTTGAAGCATTAGTATCATATCAGGCTGTTTTGTACAAAAATACGAATAAAACAAATATAGCTAATGCAATAAAAGGAAAGAGTTTTAGCGCTGCTAAATCATATATATATGGTATTAAGAACGTAAAGAGTGTTACTATAACAGACCATCCTCGTATATTCTCTTTGATTGGATACCTTCCTTCCAGTCTTTCTAAGATAAACGTATCGATTTCAGATTAGTCTGCGTTTATTGTAATGGAATTTATTTTTATATCCTGTAAAGGTTTATCGTTATTTTTTGTGTCTACAGATGTATTTTGTATTTCAGATAGAACATTGTATCCTGAAGTTACTTTGCCAAACACGGTATACATTCCATTAAGTTGAGACTCTTTTGCCATTGCAATGAAGAATTGACTTCCATTTGTGTTTGGACCAGAATTTGCCATTGCAATAGAATATTGAGATACAGGGTATGATTTTACATTATAATCGTAGTTATATCCCTCTTTTGTATACGCATTTATAAGTTGAGATGGTATTCCTAAGCTTTTAGGGTTGATTTGATCTTGAAATTTATATCCTGGTCCTCCAGTTAAACTACCATTTGGTGATCCTGCTTGTACAACAAATCCTTTCACAACTCTGTCAACTATTGTATTGTTATAGAACCCACTTTTTGCAAGGAAATAGAAGTTATTTACTGCTAGTGGAGCAGATTTTGGGTATAGTGTGAAGTTTATGTCTCCAAGTGATGTGGAAATTGTACCTGTGTAACTTTTATTTGTATTAATACACATCCTTGGATATGATGAATATTTTTTTATATTTGGTTGAAAAGGTATGTAGCACAAGCTTGGTTTTATTTGAATTGTATATATAATACCAGATAGTGTGAGTATTACTAATACTGCATAAATTATTATTACTGTATTTGAAACATTTTTCTTCATACTTGTATGTGATTTATATCATTATTTTGGAATTTACTCAATGTCTGTTTGTTATATTTGTTTTATTGATGTTATAATCACCTCACATTATGGATTCCGAAATGTTAAGACCGTATGTAGATACTGGAGATTTACATCCTTTAGGGGAAACAGTGAAATCTTTATATGAAACTGTTTTCAGTATATTTTCTAATTCTAAAAATAATGCGATTATTTTAGATCACGGTCGAGGTTTTAGAATACTATTTAGGAATAACTCAAATGTAGTGTTGATATCAATGGTCTCTCAAATTGGTGGTCGAGAAAGCACATTATATATTGATTTTCGTGAAGACGGAATGTCAAATTTTTTTATACTCTCTCCTGATGGAAAATGTAAAATGTATTATTTTGATTCTGATGAAGATTATAAAAGCGGTGTTAGCAAACAGGACATGTTAGGTATTAGTTCTTCTGTAAGTAATGAAGATCTATTATCTCTTATGGGTAAGTTAACATCAATTTTTCCTGAATAAATAATAATTGCGAATTATTTATTAAATATTGTTATTTCCTATCTTTTGGTATATAAATTAAGGTAGTACAATGTTTTATGGGCAGAAAACGTCTCTCTAGGTTTACAAAATTTAAAAGGAAAGCAGGATTAGCTTTTAAGGGGAAGGATACATATACTGTTATTGGTATAGTTCTCCTTGTAATCTCTCTGTTGAGTTTTATCGGTATTTTTGTGCATATCAAGGGTATTAGCTTTTTATATATAATATTTGGATGGGGTTTGCCTATATTTGCAGTTTTTTCCTTTTTACTCTCTTTGCGTTTTTTAGGTACAAAAAATAGGTTTAACACATTTTCCACTCTTTTTGGTATGACCATTTTCACAATATCCATACTTGGTTTTATTAATGCTGTTTCTAATCCATCCATAAGTTTATATTTATCAGAGCATGGAAAATTGGGAGGTGCTGTTGGTTACCTAACCTTTCATCTTTTAGATAAATATTTGGCAAAAGCCGGAACTATTATAATTTTGATCCCTGTTATTGTTATTTCTTTTCTTATGTCATTATCTTTTTCTTTTGCAGAATCTTTGAGATCTATAAAATGGGCATTAAATACGATCTTTGTATTTATAGGAAGCTTCTTCGAAAAGGATGATGCAATGATTCGTAATAATGTTGGGGATGGAAAAATTAAAAATTTAGAATTTGAAGTTACTGGGGTAGATGATAAAGAAGATGTTTCTCCTCAGATGATTGGAGGAGATTTAATACTGCAAAAGAAACCTGATGTAAAACAGGCTATTCCTGCTGCAGAATCGGAAGCAATGAAACCTCATTTTGATAATTGGCAACTTCCACCTATTGAATTTCTTAATGAGATAAAAAGAGTTAATAATATTAATCCCTCAGATATAAAGAAAAATTCAGAAATTATAGAAAGAACGCTTGCAAGTTTTGGAATTACATCTAAAGTTGTTGATGTTTCTTCGGGACCTGTAGTAACAAGATATGCACTACAGATCACAATGGGAACTAAGGTCTCTAAAATTAATAATTTAGATAGGGATATTGCACTTGCCCTTGCTGCTCCATCTGGATCTGTCAGGATTGAGGCTCCAATCCCAGGTACATCTCTTGTTGGTATTGAAATGCCTAATACTAGATCTCAGGCTGTTGCATTAAAAAATATCATAGATACCCAAGAATTTCAAAATATGTCTTTAACTCTACCAATTGCAATGGGGGAGGATGTATCTGGAAAAATTATAATCAGGGACCTTACATCAATGCCTCATTTGCTTATTGCAGGATCTACGGGATCTGGTAAGAGTATGCTTATAAATTCTATCCTTATGGGGCTTTTATATAGGCACTCCCCTGATACATTGAAGTTTATTCTTGTTGATCCTAAACATGTAGAACTTTCAGTTTATAATGGAATTCCCCATTTACTTACTCCTGTTATAACAGATATGGAAAATGTAAATAATGCTCTCAAGTGGGCAGTAAAGGAAATGGATACTAGATATCAGTTATTAAAGGAGGATGGTGCTCGTAACATTGCTGGGTATAATGCAAATAAGGAAAAAGATGGGAAGTTAAGTAATATTGTAATTATTATTGATGAAATGGCAGACCTGATGCTTACAAAAGGAATTGAAGTAGAAAATTCAATTGTGAGGCTTGCTCAAATGGCAAGGGCTGTAGGAATTCACCTTATTCTTGCAACTCAAAGGCCTTCTGTAAATGTTATTACAGGTATTATTAAAGCAAATATTCCTGCAAGAATTGCTCTTTCTGTTGCCTCAGTAATTGACTCCCGTGTTATTCTAGATCAGCTTGGTGCAGAAACTCTTTTAGGCAGGGGAGATATGTTATTTAAGAGTCCAGATATGGGAAAAACTATTAGAGTGCAAGGTGCATTAGTTACTGAAGAAGAAATATCTCGTGTTATTAAATTTATATCTGAGCAGGGAACGGCGGAATATAATGAGTCTGTCTTAACTCCACAGAGAGATAATAACTATTTAGTATCAGAGAGTGGGGCTGTATTATCTGATGATAATTTGTTTCCTGATGCAGTAAGGATTGTTGTTGCTGCAAAAAGGGGGTCTGCCTCAATACTTCAGTCCAAGCTAAAAATAGGTTATGCCAGAGCTGCACGCCTTATATTGGAGTTAGAAGAAAAAGGTGTTGTTGGTCCACAGGACGGTTCTAAACCTAGGGATGTTCTTATTCAGGATGCTGAAAGTTTTCTATTGCAAGAATAAAGATTTACTTATGTACACTGTATTGACATGAAATTATCTGTTTTTAATTTATTTTTTTCTTCTTCTTATTAGTATTTTTGAATATATTTGTTACTGACTTGAATAGATTAACCATATTTACTGTTTGCATTAGTATTTTTTTTGCTTTTGATGATACTGATTTTGTATCTTTTATAATTTCATTAACTCCTTCTGTCCCTTTCCTTACTCCATCTGTTATTTTAGATACATCAGACAATACTTTTCTACTTTCCTTTAAATTTTCGTCAAGGTCATGAAGAGATACAATCAGCTGTAGTAAAAATATCACTATGAGAATCGCTATGATTATGAATATAATGTTAAAGAATACACTCATATAATTTTAGTCTAACATATTTGCTAATTTTTGGATATTGTAATTACCCCATTTTTATACTTTATAAGTATAATCCCCAGTCCTTTCCCATTCATTATATATGATTGTAAGTTGTAATATATTTCTATGTTCTGTATTTCTCCAGTATTTATAATAATTGAATTTACACCTGTTACTTTTATGCTGGAGTTTGTATTTATGATTCCTTTATATAGAGTGCTATTTTGACTTTGAGCTTCCACAAATGTTGGGGAGTATATTGCCTTTATTGTAATTGAAAATGTATCTGATTGTTTTTGGAGTATTGCCTGTTTATTTAAGTAATCTATATCAATTATTTTTTGATTTATTATCCCTAGTTGGTTTTTTGCAGTTATTACTATTTTATTCATACCATATTGAAGCCCTACGTTTACAGAGAAATAGCCACTAGTACTTAAGTTGGATATTCCGGCTCCATTTATTGTTACATTGTTGCCTGTTTGTGTTTTTCCATTTATTGTTATGCTCGAAT
>JAJZJI010000007.1 GCA_021828345.1 Microcaldota archaeon | reverse complement strand
TAGATTGGATCTTTTAATTTTAAATAAATAAGAAGCGCCGGGAGTGGGATTCGAACCCACGGAAGCCATTTCTGACTAAACAGCTTAGCAGGCTGCCGCCCTTTAGTGCAGTGCCTGTACCACTAGGCGACCCCGGCACCTAATGCTTTGATAACAACAGAATATTCTTTGGAAACATAATTATATATTAGCATGTGGCAGAGGCCCATAAAGCATATGTTATTGAAAATGGCTTGCCGCACATCCGCTCGACTCTGTATCCTGAAAGCATGGCATATTTGCACAGCATGCAGACATGACTGTATGCCTATATGCTTAAGGTTGCTCCTTCCGGCCTGGCCTGTTTCACATACCACACCATCTATCAGGGCAAAATCTCATCGCTTAAAGCGCGGACCATTCTCAATAGACATAAACAATATGGACATTAGCACGCCTAAAGGGATTTGCGTTAAAGAGGACCCTTAGCCCTCAAGCCTATCTGCCACATACTCCTTTTTTATCTTAATACATAAATAGTTTTGTTGTCAAACTTTTTATTGATTGATTTTCAATATTTTAATATATCAATTAAATTATGATAGAATAGTGTTTTAATGGATGATAATTACAATAAACTGCTTGATAGAGCATTTGAAAAGGCTCCCGAAATATCTGAATTCCGTGATGATTTTGTTATACCAAAAGCGGATTCATTTGTAGAAGGCAACAAAACAATAATAAAAAATATAGTTGCGATAGCTGATAAAGCAAGGCGTGAGGCAAGTGATATTGGCAAATATATAAGCAAGGAGCTCGCAGTGCCAGTAAGCCTTGATAAGGACAGGCTTGTTATAAATGGAAAATTCAATACGGAAGATCTAAATAAGAAAATAAAAACATATTTTGAATTATATGTCATATGCAGAGAGTGCAAAAAACCAGATTCACATTTAGAGAGCGTTGGACGGGGTATGCTTTATTTTGTATGCGAAGCATGCGGTGCAAGATATGGTATTAAGAGCTATTAGGTGTTTGTATAGAAAGAAAAAATAATAACGGCCCAGTTGTGGAACATGAACTTATGATTCCACGAGGCAATGAAGTAATAGGAACGGTATCAAAGATATCTGGAGCAAGCAAATTTCTTGTTTCATGCACAGATGGAAATGAGAGATTATGCTCTATACCTGGAAGATTTAGAAGAAGGTTTTGGATAAAAATAAATGACGTGGTTCTTGTAAAGCCATGGGTTGTGCAGAGCAATGAGCGCGGCGATATAATATGGAGATATACGCCAATGGATGTAAATAGGCTCAAAGGCAGAAAATTAATACAATAAATTATGTTTTTAGTTTAATTGTGACATTGTAACATTGCTAGCGCAATGTTTTTAATGTTTTGATGTAATTCAATTGGGGGTAGAATGCAGCTAAGCGATCTTTTAGTAGAGTCAAAGATATTCAGCGATAGAGGAGTCATGTCACCCCATTATATGCCAAAATTATTGGTTGGTAGGCAGCGTGAGATAAATAACATAGAAAAAGCTGTAGCACCCACATTGAAAGGGGACAGGGGCAGAAATCTTTTTATTTATGGAAAAACTGGTGTTGGAAAAACCTCATGTGTAAAATATGTTCTTGATGAGATAAAGGGCATTCCCAATACAAAGGCGCGCATATCATATGTTAATTGTAGAATGCACAATTCACGGTATAGAGTTCTTAATAAAATAATATCTGACCACTTATCCACATATGCAAAGCGTGGATATGGTGCGGTGGATTTATACGAAAAATTGACAAACTGGATAGAGGAGGATAATAAAATATTAATAGTTGTGCTTGATGAGGTTGATGTGGTAAAGGATCTGGATGATCTTATATATACATTAACAAGAATAAACAGTGATATAAAGGCTGGTGGACTAACCATTATAGGCATATCAAATAAAATATCTTTTAAAGAGTCACTTGACCCTAGAAGCCTATCGTCATTATATGAAACTGAAATTGTCTTCTCTAGTTATAATGCAAATGAATTATTTGAGATATTATCAGAGCGAGCGAAGATAGCCTTTAGAGGGGGCGTTGTGAGTGATGAGATATTGCGTTATATTGCCGCGACAGCAACAAAGGAGGGTGGAGATGCCAGATTTTCATTAAAAATACTCTCAAGGGCAGGGGAATTATCAGAAGAGGCAAATTTAGAGCAAATAACAATGGATAAAACCACTGAGGCATCAAAGATAGCAGAAGATGATATAGTTTATGAACTTATATCAACACTGCCAGAGCACCAAAAATTGGTTTTATATTCTATTGCCATAATATCACAAAGCGGTGGCTCATACAAAAAATTAACTGACGGCACAGATACATACATGTTTAGCGGTGAAATATATAATAGGTACAAATCGATAAGCGATGGACTGCACAAAGAATCAAAGGGTGAACGCTGGTACAGAAAGTACATATCTGAATTGGAGATGCAGGGACTTATACGCTCATTCGAGTCTGGAAAGGGCATACGCGGGCATACAAAGCTAGTAAAATTATTATATCCTCCAAATAAGATAAAGGAGCTTATAGAAAAGGAGGTATTTGGAAGTAAATAGGTGCTTAATTGCAATATTATGATATAGTTCTTAATTCATCTAATTTTACTTTAGAATTTGAACATAAACTTGGTTTTAAACATATATATAAAATAGATGATGCTGCAATTAAAAACAATGTATTAGGCAGTAGCAAAAACATTAATGAACTTATAAATTTTGTAAGACGCGGATCACGCGCGGTTATTATAGACGATTTTACTATCGATAGGAAATTAATTGCAGAAATGAAAGATAGGGGATGCATGCTTTTGCTTCCGATAAGTGCAATAATATCCAAAAACGGCTTTGCGCTGACGCGTATAATATACAAAGCACGCATGCTTGCACTATATGCAAACAACAAAAATGTGGATATTTCATTATGCAGCTACTCTAGTTCAATAAATTTTATGAATTCAGTTGCACAATTAAAAACACTAGGTGCAGTTATAGGCATCCCTGATGATCTTATAAAAAAAAGCATTTGTGAGAATAATAAAACGTTAGGTGAAGTTATTGGAAAAAATTAGAAAACGATATATTTTAATTGAAAGTGCAGTAGCGCTCCAGATGGATTTTGAAAAAGAGTTTTGCAGAGCACTTCTTAATTTTTCGGGAGTTATAAATTATAGCAAAATGAACCTAAAGATTATAGATAAAAAAAATAGCAGCTTTATTGTGCGCTGCAATCTTGATATGATTCAGGAATTGATAGTTGCATTAAGCGTAATAAAAGATGAAAAAATAGGAGAAGCATTTTATACAATAAAAAGCTCCGGAACAATTTCCGGACTTAAAAGAAATTTATAAAAAAATTACTGGCTCTGCTCTGGGAATATGGTGCATGCGCCAGTTTGCTTATTCTGTACAACAACGACCTTCTCGCCTATTGTTATTTGCTTTGCCTGTGAAGGTGTCTGTAGTATACCTATAGTCTTACCGTTAACAGTTCCAGCCTGTGCGTTATACCCTGTCTGCGTTGATGGCGCGCCATCGAACTTTACTAAAACTTCAACGCCTTTTGTTACATTTGGATGGTATTGCTGCTGAACTGCACTACCGAACAATGAACTGCCCAGTCCACCAAATAGATTTGCTACTGGTGAGAAAAAACTATTGCTATTTACAAGTGGTATATCTCCAACTACATTTCCGATAGCATTGCTATTAGCACCTACTACTGTTTGCGTTCCACCCTGAGTCTGTGATACCTTTACTGGATACATACCCTGGACTACACCAGTCTGTGTCTGTGATAATTGTCCATAATTTGAAAAAACGCCATTATTGAGCCCCTCTGTTCCAGAGCCGCTATTTGAACTGCACCCAGCAATTCCTGCTACAACACCTATGGATGCTACAGTCGCGATTATTCCCTTTCTTATAATATTAGAATAATCCTTATGCTCATTAGTTCTTATTGCGCTTTGCGCATCCATACTTTTATCCATTCTTTTGTCCATATATTTCACCATGAATATTTTGAATATGTATTAGGTGACGCGCCTAATATAAATACCTTGTGCATATTTTCCAGAAAGATTTAAAAATGTTTTTATTTTTCTTTTGTATATTGATACATAAATAAGATAAGAACGCATTAAGAGCATAATTTGAATTAACGTAATGTTTTGGTAGTATATTTTAATTTGTATATTATACTATGGTATATGTAATAGAATTTTATATTATAATTTAGTGTTTTTATGATAATAAAAAAATTGAGAAATGGAATTATACTTTTAGTATCAGGAGATAATAATTTTCAGACCATTAGCACAAATGTCTCTATTGGATATGGATCTATATATGAAAATCCAAATGTGAATGGCTCTGCTCATTTTTTGGAACATATGCTCTTTAAGGGCACATCTAAACGCAGCTGGAAGGATATATCAAACCAGATGCGCAACATTGGAGCCTATTCTAATGCGTCAACAGATTTTGAGAACACTAATTATATGACAAAATGCTTTAAAAAATATTTTGAAACTTCAGTAGATATAGTATCTGACATGATAAAAAATTCCATTATACCAATTGATGAATTTGAAAAGGAGCGTGGGGCAATAATAAATGAAAATTTAATATCCGAAAATAACCCACGCGATTTTGGATCTGAATATCTGCCGAAGGTTCTTTTCAAGGATTATCCTGCAAAAATGCCAATTGGGGGTAATAATAAACTCACGATAAAAAAAATATCAAGAGAGCATCTCTATAACATATATAGTGAACAGTACGCCCCAGAAAATATTATTATATCAGTATATGGAGGGATTAATAGCGATAATGCGATAAATTTATTAGAAGAGCATTTTGGCGATTTTGAGCGCAAATATAAACATGCAAATCTAAATGCTTGCAATGAAAAACAGTTCAAAAAAGAGCTTTATGTAATAAGAAAAGGAGTTACACAAACGCGTATTGCAATAGGTTACAAATGCATTGGAACTCAAAATATGAGCATCGATGAGTTTATTGCCATGCGCATCGGCAATACACTTCTTAGTAATCTAGCATATGACGAGATACGTGAGAAGAACGGATTAGCGTATGACCCAAGCGGTGCATGCAACATCTGGAAAAATTTTGGATTTATTTCACTTGATGCGGGTGTTGAACCAAAAGATCTTAAAAAAACAAAGAGCATAATGCTTAACATACTTAATTTAATAGTTAACGATAGCATACCTGAGGAGGAATTAGAGCGCGCTAGAACACAAACGGCAATAGGTTATAAAACATTACGCGAAAACACACTGCTTGCATCCATAGTGCAATCGGGCGTATACTCTCTTTTTAATGATAAAACATTATTTGATAACATATCTAATAGAGTAGAAAATATAAAATTGGGATCGGTTATAAAAGCATTGCAAAAATACATAATTCCTGATGAGTATGGCATGGTTGTTCTCTCTGGCAATAAAATAACTGAAAAAATTTAGTTTTTTATTTTATTGTTATATTAGATATTATTCCAGGATACTGATTTGGTGTCTCTGATAATTGGAAACTTCCGACAGCCACATACTCGTACTCTCTTATCTCATTTGCAACAATTGCAACACGCACCGGCTTTCCATATACTGTTGCCAGAGGTATTGTTATATTTCTAAATGAGAAAGTCTTTGCGCTAGTATTTGCGCCTATATAGGTATTAAAGTGCAAAATTATTTTTGGTGTATTATTCTCCAATATCTCTACGTATATATAAGGACTTGAAAATCCTATAGCCTGAAAGTTGAGGAAGGGTTTATTTGCAAAAAAGTATGAGGATGATAGTGAACCGTATGATCTTGTGGTCTTATTGCAGCTAAATGTTGTGGCAAAATAAGTACCAGAATAATTTGTCCATGGCGTGTTCTCAGGATAACACCCATTGATATTTGCAAGTGTTATATTTAGCGGATGCCTTCCAAATGCGGTACCGTTTGCATTCCACCCAGAGAATGTGCCTGTGCTAAAATTACCGTTATACACATTTTGATATATGCTATGATTGCTTGGCACTATTGTAGTGTTTAGTTCATATGATGCAAATGGACATTTATCAAGTAATGCATTACTATTCATTGGGCCTAATATGAATTTTATTGTATAATTCTGCTTTGGAAGCTTGTACGCACCATAAAGTGTTATGCAACTATAATTTGCGGTCTGATTTATATAAGTTAAATTATCAGAACCGATCGCTATAAATCTCTCATTCTCAAATGGACCGCTGCCCACCCAGAGACTGACATTGCCACCTCCCCAACTACATTCTTTTATTATGCTGCTGACATTTATTGTGTTGTATGTCCTTCCATATACATTCTCGCACGGAACGGCATTAGGTATTGTAGTGGTAGTAACAGAATTGGTTGTAATGGTATTTCCATTACTCTTATTTGCAAGATTCACAGGCTTTTGCTGTACATGCAAGCTATTATATGCAAGGTAAGCAAAAAATATTATAAGAATTACAAGTACAATATATCCAGTTTTCATGCTCTCACACTACAATTAATCAAATACAGATAGAATAGGCAAATAAGTTATATATATTATTTGGTATGTGTGTAAATTTTAATGAAGTTTAACTGTAATATTTATTTTATTGTAAATTAAATAGATTTATATATATTGTCGTGCTTATATTTATCAAATATTGCAGCTTTAATATCATTGCTCAAATTTTGCAATTTTGTGGGCGCGATATTTTAATTTAATATTTAAAACTCGGTGTCATATTGGGAAGCATACCTAGAAAATGGAAGAAAAAAGGAAGAATGCGCTGGAAATGGCTAAAGAAGCGTAGAAAGCGCTTGCGAAGAGATCAGAAGCGCAGAGTGGGCAACCTTTAGATTGCTCATTCTCTTATAAATTTATTTTAGTTTATATACAGCGTGAGCACTAGAAATTTTAATAGTACTATTCTCTTTTATATGCAGATTAATTTTACAATAACTGCAATCCATTCAATTTAAGCTCACTCTTTTGAGTAATGGCTCTTCACATACATCTCAAGCCTGTTCTTAAATTTATCCTTCGCCTCAGATATTCGTGTAGTATCAACCTGCTTCCCATCCTCATATATCATACACACTGGATCCTCTCCGCTTCCAGGAAGTGATATCCCTATGTTTGCGTACTTGCTCTCACCTGGGCCATTGACAACGCAGCCCATTACAGCAACCTTCATCTCCTCAACGCCCTTATACCCTGATTTTTTCCATTCCTTCATCTGTATCTCTAAATATTTTGTCAAATATTCTGCAAGCTCCTGAAATCCTGTAGATGTAGTTCTTCCGCATCCGGGACAACTTATAATAAGAGGAGTAAAATGCCTGATGTCAAGTGATTGTAGTATCTGCTTTGCCACTATAACCTCCTCAGATCTACTAGAGCCAGGCGTTGGCGTTAGTGATACACGTATAGTGTCTCCAATGCCCTTAACAAGCAGCTGTGACAGCGCCGCACTGGATGCTGCTATGCCCTTACTACCTATTCCAGCCTCTGTTAATCCTAAATGCAAGGGTTGTTCTATTCGTGATGCAAGCATCTCATATGCATGCACCATTTCAGGAACCTCAGATATCTTAGTACTAACTATAATCTTATCTGGAGAGAGTCCATATTCTATTGCTTTATGCACCGATTGAACCGCACTCTCAACTACCGCATCTATTGTAACATCACGCGCACTCTTTGGCGAGCCGTCCTTCATATTTCTGTCCATTAATATTGTAAGTACTGATGGATCTAATGACCCCCAATTTACCCCTATTCTTACCGGTTTATCATGATCTATTGCAAGCGCTATAAACTGCTTAAAATTATTATCATGCTTCTCCCCAAATCCTACATTTCCCGGATTTATTCTATATTTATCCAATGCATCTGCGCAGCTTGGCACGTCCTTTAATAATGAATGACCATTATAATGAAAATCTCCTATTAATGGTATATCTAGCCCCATGCTGTCAATCTTTTTTCTTATATCGACCACAGATCTTGCCATAGATAAATTCTGGATTGTAAAACGCACTAACTCAGAGCCGGCATTATATAATTCCAATATCTGTTCTACAGTCTTATCCACATTGCTCGTATCAGTATTTGTCATGCTTTGCAATGCAACAGGATGCTCAGAGCCTATATACATATTTCGCACCCGAACCTGCAAACTTCTTCTCCGTTTATATCTACTTACATGATTAGTCTTATTTTGTATAATTACCACTATATCCACCCAATAATTTGTTTATCTTATAAATAAAAAAGCTTTAATATCATTTTATTATATTTGATATTTGACGTTTTGCCGATATTTTATATTATATTCAAAAGGCCCAATAATACAATAATAAGTATCGAGATTATATATATTCTAAGCATTATGAGCGCAAATCTCTTCCATCCATGAAGATGTGCACGCCTTATTTGAATTGCCTTATGTTCATCTAAATGCTCACGCTTTACAAACGCATCCCATTGCCCTTCATTTTCTATTATACCCTTTGACATTTAATTGCCTAAAAAAATTTTGGAAGTATTATGGATATGCTATATGCCATACTCATACATATCAATGCAATAATTATCATTATAATAACAATATTATGTATCTTTGAATTTACATGCTTGCCCATTACCTCTTTGTCATTTACAAGCAATAGTAAAAATAGCAACGCTGCTGGCATTACTATAGATGCTATTACCTGAACTGTTATATTTACAAACCCTAAAGGCAGATTAGGTATTAATACAATCAATGCCGCAATAGCAACACATGTTATTCCTGGAAGATAGAATTTTTTTGCCTGCAAAAATGGCAGATTTATGCTCTTTGGCCAGCCCAATGCTTCGCTAAATGCCCATGAGGTACTTGCAACTAGTACTATTGCGGCGATTATACCAGCATCTATTATACCGAGCGCAAAAAGCTTGACCGGCAGCATGCCTATTTTTGAGGATACGCTCTGTAGTATATAGCTTATACTATAAACAGAACTATCATTTGATGTTATTATGCTATTGCCATTAAAAACTAATGATGCAGTAAAAACCATTATAGATATTGCAACAAGAGACATTATTACTGCGCCTATTAATGTATCGCGCTTTGCATATTTCAAATCTGATACAGTTGTGCCTTTATCCACCTCAGATGATTGCTGGAAGAAAAGCATCCACGGAGCTATTGTCGTTCCTATGTTTGCAAGCAGTACATATATGAATAATGGCGTTATGCCACCATTTATATGCCAATTTACAAAACTCTGTGCTATTGCATAAAAATTTGGATGGGCAAAAAACATTATTGGAATAAATATTATATTAAACGATGCAATTAAAAGGCTCACGCGCTCCCATTTATAGTAGCGCAAAAATAATGTTATTGAAAGCACTATTATAAGACCTATAATTACCGCGTATAACTGTGATATTCCAAATATTTCCATTCCGAAAACTATACCTATAAACTCTGTTACCATTGTGAGCGTATTTGCAAGAACAAGATCAATTAGGGAGAATGACCCCCAAAATTTGCCAAAGCGCAGCCAGATCATCTCCGCATGCCCGCGGTGAGTAACTGCCGCAAGGCGCACAGCCATTTCCTGTATTAAAAACGTTACAGGTATCATTAGTATTAAAAAAGGTATAAAAAATCCTATCCCAAATATTGACCCAGTTTGCGCATACGTTATAACACCTCCCGCATCATTATCCGCAATCATTACAAGTATGCCAGGACCCAATATCGCAAGCAGCAGCAATAGATGCGCAAAACGCCCCTTTTTTGCACGCAGCGACATTATTTTTAGCCTCTGTATTGCCCGCAAACGCGCCTCCGTAGGCAACTCTTTTAATTTCTCACTAATATCTATCTTAGAACTAATTTTACTATTCATCCCATCAGGCATTAAATAGCGCAGAACGCCATTATTTGAGCATATGCTCGTGCGATATGTGCCACATAAATATAAACTTAAATTATACAACAAATTTAGCTATAATATCTAAATACCATAGATACACTCTCACCTATAGTATAGTTTGGCAATGATATTACAGATGTTCCATAACCATATTTTTGCGAGTAAATATTTGAAGCACTGCTATAATATAATGGATATACATACTGCCTATATGATGAGATATTGCTTATGTATAATGTATTATTTCCAGATAGTATGCGCGCTTGTATTGTAGCATTTATCATCGCAGCATTTAATGCATTTGCAACCAACGAGCTATACTCAATTGCAGTTGTATATGGGGACATGCCAGTTATAGATAGATTATTATTTGACATTGCAGACATAAAGCCATTAATATTTGAACTTTGAACCAGTGCACTTATAGATTCACTTGCAACATATATTGTTGAATTTGAGTAACCGTATGTCTTTGTGGTGCTATTACGCGTATAATTATATACATGGAAGCGATATGTAGAGTAGGATAACGTCTTTATACCGCTCTGATTTGATGCCAGGTATGGTTTTGCTGATGCATTTACCTCATTTAATATATTTGATACATTTTTATATGCCATCATAGAATTGCTCCCACTTCCGTTAACATACATATATACTACTACATATTCTGGAGTATACGACGCATAACCAGTTCCTGAGACTGCTATACTACTCATTTGTGTTTGCGATCTGCTGTGCGCATTATAGCTTAATGATACAATAGCTATCGACAACACAGATATTACAACGACGATTGAGAGTATAATCATAGAAAGCTGTTCTATCTTCATATTACCACTAGAAGAATTAGAATGCGCATGTTTAAATAATTATTATAAATATATCGGTTTAACCGATTGGAAACCCAATCGGTTATTTTTGTCCTATTGCTTGTATCATTACCGATCTATTTCTTGATCTGTCAAGTTCTATAAAAAATACTCTCTGCCATACACCTAAGGTTATCTCTCCGTCTATTACAGGTATTGTCTCGCTGCTACCCATAAGCAGATGCCTGCAGTGTGCATGTGCATTTGGACATTCATCATTTGTCATGTTTGCAGTTCGTATACCAAAATTGTTATGATGGTATGGATGCGCCTCTGGAGCAACACGCTCTAGAAAATCTACAAAATCCCTAAGCAGCTCTGGCTCATTCTCCTGGATTCTTATTGCGGCTGTTGTATGCTTTGTAAATACAACAACATGGCCATTTTTCATACCGCTTTCAGCAACGCACCTTTTAACTACATCAGTTATATCAATGAACTGTGTTGTTCGTGATGTCTTTATATCATATGTTTCGGTACGCATTACTAACTCTCCGCCATTCACCTGCTTATTATCCCTTTGCGAAAAGCCAACATTCTTTGTTGAAAGTACCATTTTGCTCATGAGCTCCTGCCCATGTTTATTTGAAGTTCTTCCTGCATCTGTTGCCATTGAATCACAGAATTCATTCAATCAGAACATATTTAAATAGAGAATAAGGCATTTGATAGATAACGAATTTATTAATGGCAGCTTATACCATTTTTTTGAAAGTTATCTCTGTAAAACAATAAAAGTATTTTTATATAACATTTAAAACTTCATATTCCGCGATACTTAAGATCATCGCTCATCATTTCAGGGTTCCATAATGGATCCCAAACAAGATCTATCTCTACCTTTCCAATCCCATTGATAGATTCAAGCCTGAGTTGCGCATCAGCAAGTATTATACTTGTCACAGGACACATGGGTGATGTCATAGTTATTGTTAATTTTACTACAGATTGGGATATATCTATGCCATAAATTAGCCCTATATCAACTATATTTGCATCAAGTTCCGGATCCTTGCAGAGCTTAAGCGCCACTATAACATCATTAATAGCTACCATTAACACACGATATTACTATAATTGAATGATAATAATTTATCCCTTTCTGCGTAGTTGTATGGGGTGTTTTACAATAATTGCTATATCCCTATGGTTATATTCAAGAATGAATGGATATCTTGAGATTAGCTTATTACCCATTGCCCTTCCAATGCTCTTATGTATCCTTTCAAAATTAGCTTCCATTAAATTGTGGTCCATAAGAAAAATTAATGGATTAGACTCAACAAATGCGGCGCCATCTTTACCCATATATTTCTTTATTATATTTAATATGGGATCCACTCTTCTATGATGCCGCTCTAATATTGGCATATTTAAAAACATGAATCTGCTGCCGCGCTCATGGCCTAAATGATTCTGCATTAATTTATAGCTATTTATCAAATGTTTACGCTCTAAAGTCTCCATTACTATCAACCAATTATATAAAAATAAGGGGCATTACGCCCTAATCAATATTATTTATGTAGCAAAAATTTACAATCCTACGCCAGGAGGTCTTAATATTTCATTATTTTTAACCTCTGTGTTATCATGCTTCTTTCTGACGTTATGTATTGGCACTTTTGGGACAACTATTGGAATCTCCTCCTTTGAAATGCCCATTTTTTCATTCAAATTGTCCTCATCTTGAATTTGCGTTTGCTTTGCTTTTTTTGTTGATTTTAACCCTGATTTAATTGTACTGCCTAGCTTTGATACTGACAATGCAAACTCCTTTAAGGATTTAAGCACATTATCAACTGCTTTTTCTGCCGATTCCACTTTATTTTTCAATCCATTAGAAAGCGAAGCGTCAAGCTTTTTACCATTTTTACCTATAGACGTAATTGCTGCATTTATTTTATCTAAAAGTATTTTTGTTCCGTCGCTTAATTTTTTATAGATCAAAGTCTGCGCAGGCACTCCTTCGCTAGAGCGTCCTTTCACATGCTCAACCTCAATTTTTGCCTCAGTTTTTGGCTTTGAAGCGGCAGTATTAGTTACACTACTCTGCATAGTTTCTTTTGAATTAGAACGCTCCTTTGCTATCTCATTATCTATATTCTGTTTTGAAGCCTTATGCTCACTTGCCATTTCAGTTCCAGGCGGAAACAGTATTGCAAGGCCTGGCAATGAATCTTTTATTTCGAACTTTCTTACCATTGAATAAAGTTTTATCCAATCCTTTCTTTTCATTTTTGATTTACGCTCTGATTCTTCAAAACTCAAATTTGATATTGAACCGTTCTTTCTATAATCAGCATATCCAATATAAGATATAGACTCATCATGCAATTTGTGGATTTTTTCATATAGCTTTTTATCTGATTCTTTTACATAATCCAATACGAATTTATCCTCCATTGCAGCATATGCAACATGCCTTTTAAAGAGGCGTTCTGCAACCTTTATTTGATCAGCAAGTGATTCATCTGATACAGAGCCCAATACATTAGAAACTGCAGTTTTGCTATAATAATGATTTCCATGCTCTGGCGCCATTTTCTGTTCAATTGCAGAATATAATTTTAAAGCCATTGATAGGCTTATTTGATTATTTTTTAACGCATTTACATACTCAGGACCCATCGATTCAAAGGCCTGCTTTGCCTTCAAATTTGCCTCTATATACTTTTTACACTCGTCGATCCATATGTACATTTCCTTTTTTTGCCATTTAGCCTCGCGCTTTGCATTGTCTTTTGTTATCCTATTGCGCTCCTTTTCTGATAACGCGCTTTTAGTATTAGTATTTTCACTAACATTATTTACATTATTAGAATTCTTAATAGTATTTTCTCCATTTGAATTAGCATTAGTTGCCTTAGTATCAGTTTTTACATCATCATTTGATTTTGATGTAGCAGTCTTCTTTTCTTCGGCATTTTTATTTTCGTTAAATGGACTATCAACCCCTTTACTTGCGCTTACGTCATGTTTAGCATCATTAGACTTTGATGCGTGCTTCTCTTCCATAAGCGCAGTAGTAGCACCAGCAAGATTATCCTCTTCATTAGAAACTATTTTTTTAACTTTTGTTGCCATAATATCACATATTTTTATTACGCTATATGATGTTTAGTAATAGTTTAGATATATATAACTTGCGTTACAATTGGGGTTATTGGTATTATATTAACATAACCAATAAAAAGTCCGTATAAAATTAGCTTTTACATATATACATGCACAGTTATCATGAATAATTGTTCTTTTGCAAATTTGCATGATTGCATATAGAGTTTAATACACAACCATTGCATTTGGGATTATTCTTAGTGCAATTATTTTTTGCAAGCTCGACAAAATATGCATGCATTTGTTTGTAAAATTTTGGATTACACTGCAATGAATCCACAAAAATACCTTGCAAATCATTATATTCAATCTTCTGATTTATGCCATAAATGCGCGACATTATTCTTTTTGTATATGCATCTATTACAAATACAGGCTTATTAAAAGCATATAGCAATATAGAATCAGCGGTTTCATTTCCTATTCCTTTGAGATTTAATAAAAATTCATGCAACTCTTCCGTATTTATTTTTGACATATTCTCTATATTGCCATATTTGTTTTTTATTGCAATTAATATGCCTTTTATAGTATTAGTTTTCTGATTATAAAATCCAGATGGTGATATAAGGCGCCTAATTGAGCGCGTATCCATATTAATTAATTTATTCATATTCATTGCGTGGGCAGATTTTATATTTGATATAGAATGTTCTACATTTTTCCAACTAGTATTCTGTGTCAGTATTGAGCCTAGTATTACTTCCAATTTAGACTCAGCTTGCCACCAATTATCTAAAGAATAGAGTGCATCTAATCTCAAATAAATATCCTGAATGTCACTATGCACTATAGTAGACTTCATTTTAGATAAAGTGGAGATTATACTTTTATCTCTCCAGACTTTATCTTTGCTATTATCTCTTTTGGGTTTGCTCCTTCGCATGTGACCCCCATACTTTTACATGTCCCGAGTATCTGGGTCATGCGCTCTGCTATACCCTTACCATACATAGAGTTTGATTTTGCATTTGCAATCTTCTTTATCTGCTCTAATGTTATATTTCCTGCAACCTCCTCTTTAGTCTTTGAACCCTTTTCTATTCCAAGCTCTTTTAATATCATAGCGCTTGTTGATGGCGTTCCTACTTCTATAGTATACTTTTTTGTATCAGTATCTATATGCACTTTTACAAGCACCTTTATGCCGGAAAACTCCTTAGTTTTTTCATTTATCTCAGCAACAACTGCATTAGTATTAACACCCATCGGTCCCAACGCTGGCCCTAAAGGTGGACCTCCGCCAGCCTTTCCTCCTTCAATTAAACTCTCTATTACTGTCTCTCCCATTTGAATCACTTTGATTAAGCGTTAGACTGCTCCTCTTTATTCTTCTGTATTATTTTTGCGGTGTTCATTTTTGTAGTTATAGGTATTGGCACCACAACATCCATAAGCTCGACAGTCATGTCAGATTTTTGCTCATCTATTCTAAGCACCTTTGCCTTATATCCCTTAAATGGACCGCTTGTAAATTCTATTATATCGCCTTTGCCAACTACCTGCTCAGTTTTCTTGACAACAAGAAGCTTGTCTATCTCCTCTTGTGACAATGTCTGTGGCAGTATGCCGCGTATATTGTGCTCTTTTGTTATAAATGCGCGAACTGAAGCCTCGTCCTCTCCCTCAAGTATTATGTAACCCCGCATACCTCCAACAATAATAACTGAATATATTGGAACATTCACATCTTTGCCAAACTTATTTTGAAGCATATTAGCCGCTATCCTTTCCTGCCCTGCAATTACTTTTACAACAAAATACATAACACCACTAATTTTATAGTTATCTGTTCAGATAATACATCTATGATGCATATAAAGGTTAATAAATCAAACGCCGAACTTGCCAGAAAATTCATTATCAAAAACAATCTTTTAGATAACTCATTTATAGTACAGCATGATGATAGGGACACCTATTTCCCTATTTCCAATAATATATATAAAGCAAATATTAAAAAGCTTCTTAAAAATCATAATTTTGAGATAATTGATATTGTAGGCAAAAAACGCGATGTAAATGATTATTATAAATTAATAAATGAGCGAATTGGTCCAGATATAACAATAGATACAGGATATGATGCACTTGGAAATATAGGTATAATAGACCCACGGCATAATTCTGATAAAAAAGTTCTTAAAACACTTGCCTTGTGTATATTAGATAGTAATAGTAACCTAAAAACCGTTCTTGCCAAAAATGGGCCCGTAAATGGTATATATAGAACACGCAGATTATCTTATATTGCCGGAGAGAGAAAATATATTGCATCATATAAGGAGAATGGGGCGACATTTATATTTGACGTGAGAAGAACATTTTTTTCTACACGCCTATCATTTGAAAGATCAAGACTCATGAAATTATCTAAAAATAACGAATGCGTTATGGTATTATTTGCTGGCATTGGGCCTTTTGCCATAGAAATTGCAAAAAAGAATTTAAACTCGAATATAATTGGAATAGAGATAAATCCATATGCCTATAAAAATATGATAAAAAATATTAAATTAAACAATACAAAGAATGTACATGCAGTGCTCGGGGATGTAAAAAAGATTTATAAAAAATACGCGTCCATTTCAGATAGAATAATAATGCCACTGCCTAAAACAAGTTATGAATTTTTAGATGAAGCATTTTTCATCGCTAAAGATAATTGCATTGTACACCTTTATGCGTTTGTTGAAATTGATGGAGGATTTGATAAATTTGTCAAAAAATTACAAGTGCATGCAAAGAATAATGGTTATGGTGTTGAAATACTATTCCATAGGGTTGTAAGGCCTTATTCCGCATTAGAAGAGGAAATAGTTATTGATTATAGAATAAAAAAACATTGATTTATTTTAAAGATGATAATTCAGTAAAGCTTTTAAATTTAAATTACGACTCTACTGCTGATAGAATGGCGCCCTCTATTGAAATTCAATCTATTTCTAATGGAAGACAGCTTAATATAGAGGAATTTGTAAAAAATACCACATGGCGAGAGCTTCTTATTGAACTTGTGGAAAAGCACGAATTGGATCCATGGAACATCAATATTTCAGCAATGGTGGATGGATATATAGGTATAATAAAAGAAATGAAGACGCTTGACCTTAGAGTTCCTGCCAATGTAATTCTTGCAGCATCGATATTGCTGCGAATGAAAAGTGATGGGTTTGAACTTTTTGATAACGAAACTAATAATGATGAAATTGATAGCGGTATGCAATCTATTTTAAAACAGCGCCCAGAAGTACCTGAGTTAGTACAAAAAAATAGAATACAACCATACAGAAAAATAACGCTTGATGAACTTATGGATGCGCTCAGCTCTGCGATAAAATATGAGGAAAAAAAAATAGAGCGAATTAGGGAAATTGAGACTCCGATACGTATAGACGTTGGTG
Organism: Microcaldota archaeon; assembly: GCA_021828345.1. Next base: position 12,568 of record JAJZJI010000007.1, on the reverse strand, counting down.
AGGATATAGACAAAAGAATAGAAACATTATATACCATCATAAAAGAAAACGCAGACCCATTAGGCATGACTACTTTTAGCATACTTTCAAAAAATTTTGAGAGTATTGAGCTAAAACTTCTTAACCTTTTCATACCTATGCTTTTCTTAGCACAATATGAAAAAATAAATGTGATTCAAGAGGAATTTTTTGGTGAGCTTATAATAAAAATAAATGAGGATATTAATGGAGCAAAATAATGACAAAGAATATGCAAAACTTATAGAATCCGCACTATTTGTAGCGGGTAGAGCACTTAGCATAAATGACATTGCTTCAACGCTGGGTGTTATATCAGTAGGATATCTTAAAGGCGTGGCAGATAGATTAGTTGATGATTATAAAATACGCGATTCGCCATTTATAATAAATAAAATAAATGAAAAGTATGAATTAGGGCTTCGTGACCCATACGCAAAAAAAGTGAGCTCGCTTGCAGGAGCACCAGATTTGTCTAAAAGCGCATTGCGCATACTTGCATATATAAGCAAAAACGAGCCTGTTTCACAAAGCAGTATTGTAAAAGCATTTGGATCGTCTACTTATATTTATATAAAAGATCTTTATGATAAAGACTTTGTAAAAACAAAAAAAACAGGTCGCACAAAGATCCTTGAGACTACAGAGCGTTTCAAAGAGTACTTTAATTTAGGATAACTATTAATAAGATGGATTTATTTCCTCATAATTCTCCTTTTTATTTAGATACAGCGCCATAACAAATAGAAGCGTTGATAGCCTATTTAGGTATTTTAATATTATCTTATTCATATCAGAATGTTCTTTGCTTATTTTGACTATTGATCGTTCCACTCTTCTTGAAACAGCCCTGGCATATTGCAATTTTGCTGCGCCGTCTACACCGCCTGGCAATACAAATTTTTTTAACATACCAACTTTATTACTATAATCATCTATGATTAATTCCAGATCTGTTAATTCTTTATTAGTTATGATATTCTTTGGAGTATATACTGGATTTATAATACCGCCAAGCTCTGCACCAATTACAAACAATTTATTTTGTACACTAATAAGCCTATTTTTCATAAGTTCATCAGCAATATCTACTATCACAAGGCCTATAAGCGAATTAAGTTCATCAACATCGCCGATTCCGATTATAAGCGCGCTATCCTTAGATGCTATGGCACATCCCATATACGATAATCCATCATCCCCTTTTGCGGTATAATATTTAGGCATTATAGCACCATATTAAGAAAGCTTATTAATCAATATTCTATAATAATATCTATTAAATGTATGTGGGCTCGTAGTCGAGTGGTAAGACGTTCCCTTCACACGGGAAAGACCAGGAGTCCGATTCTCCTCGGGCCCATAGACGCGTATTTTATACGTGGCTCCAAACAATTCAACAGGGATTAAATATTACTTTTTTTTGAAAATCAAATGAATATTGATAAAAATACTGGGTACATGAACCCTTATTATTTTTATAGTAGGTATTGCCAGAGCCTAATATTACAAATCCTATATTACTAATATTAAATGAATAGATATTGTTATTATTGCCATTTAAATTAAGTACAAAATCGCCATTATTTATTCCGTATATTTTTATTATATTATAATCACCAGTCACATTAACATATGCAGTTGCATTTCCGTACACGTATATATTATCTTTTATGTTGCTTCCATTAATTATTATAAGCGTATTTTTAGTTAATTTCAGGGTGTTATTTGTTGAATTTGTTACATTAACCTCGTGTATAAAATGGTACACTGGCAAGGGTGTTGAAAAAAATGATAATACGAACATTATAAAATAAAATACCACAACTATACCAATTATTATTGTGCATAAAATAAATAAGATTGGATAATGTTTTTTTAGCCAATTAAATGTTGTTTTCTGATTATTTTTCTGATTATTATTTTGATCCATAAAATCATTTCCAATAATGATTATTATTTATAATTTTAATTGGCACATATATTATAAGTTACCTTTTCTAAAAACATAATATTATTATTTTATTTAAACAAATCTGAAAACGCATTTAAATACAGTATTGCTACCATTGTCTTTGCATCGTTTATTTTTTTATTAAGTATCATGTTCATAGCCACGCTTTTACTAACAGCTTTTATTTTTATATCTTCAGTAGGATCTAAGTGGCGCTCCCCTTTTCTTAACCTTGTTGCCAAAAATAAATGCTGAGTTTCACTTAATATTCCAGGGCTGCCATAAATTTTTGCCAAATATATTAATTTGCCAGCACGATACCCTGTTTCTTCTTTGAGTTCTCTTAAAGCCGCATTTTGAGGGGTCTCTCCTTCTTCTATATTTCCTGCAGGAACTTCATAAATACTTTTATTTATTGCAGGCCGAAATTGGCGCTCCAAAATTATTTTTCCATCATTAGTTATAGGGATGATTACTACAACATCAGCTTTATCTACAGAAAAATAATTGTGGTTCATATTATTTAGATTAACGGAGCGCTCTAAAACCTTAAAAAAATTATTTGAATATTTTATCATTGCTTTTTTTGTTTTAACCATATTATGCACTTAAAACATTACCCTGCATAAATATTTATGTTAATTTTATACATCATTAAGCTACGCCGGCACATTCAAAACTTAGTTCCTTACGGTAAACTAATAGTCCAACGGTCTGCAAGCTAGCAACCTAGCAAGCGGCTGATTTTGCGGTGGGGGGGTCAAAATCAGCCTTAACGCCGCCATGTCCTACGAAGTAGCTGCAGCAGCCGTAGCCCGCCGTGCGACACACAAAGGTGTCTTAAAGGCGGGCGGAGGCTACTTAAGACCTCAACTAAAGAGGTCTACGCCCTTCTTTGATGGTTAGAAGTCCCTCGTGAAATTCGGGCTGGCTTCGACTTCTCGTCGAAGGCGTACTAAAGACCTTTTCGAGCTTAGGTCTTTAGTCGCTTGGAGGTCTTTAGTTGGAGACTCTACATGGCGTCTCTACATGAAACGCTAAAATAATGATGCGCAGTAGTTCATCGACAAAAAACGATGTTTTTGGGCTGTCGTCGAGACTTTTCTCTACATGGATTGCCAAAGTCATGTAGAGGAATTTTGGCCATGTAAAGAGACCTCCAAATGTGTAGAAAGGCTTATATATCTATTAGGGTATATACTTATTAGGTGTTATATTATGCAAATCCAAAAGGAAGTTGTCCATTACCCTACGCTTAAGACCATACTGGCTATAGAGGAGGTAGTGAAGAAGGCCAATAACCCCGTCAGCAGGAACCAGATATTGGCCAGATTGCAGACTGGTGTAATGCGCTCGACCCTGAACCTTGCGCTTGACTACATGGAAAAGCGTGGGATGGTGCTTGAGACTAAGAAAGGGTTTATTTGGACATTCAACCCTAGCAAGAAGCTGGAGAAGGCCGAACAAGAGGGCTTACCGATGTGATGTTTTGGTGGAGAAACGCGTTTCAATAAAACTGTTAGGAGATGCAAAAGACGCTTACCTAGCGCTAAAGAAGAAAGTTGCGGAGGATGCAGCAAAAGGCATAACCGACTCGTTTCACCAAACGCTCCTTAAGTCAATAGACAACAAGATAGCAATATTGAAGGTTGATTATGACTATGGAATCCACATACCAAAGAAGAATGTAGCTCAGAAGTACATCTCGCTCTATGAAGTTACGAACTTATGGAAGGTCAATCTCTCAGGAGCTTGGCGCATGATCTACACAATAAAGCAACCGCAGAGGGAGGACACAGAAGTTGAGATACTCTCAATCTGGCTAGACGTGCTGGATATAATAGACCATGATGAATACGACAAAATCTTCGGCTACAGAAAAAGATAGACTTTAGGCATTTCTAGTCAATCTTGATTTCAGGCCAACTGCTTCACTCAGCCCGAATGTGCTGTCTATCTCCTTGTATAGCTCCTCTTTGCGTGTGGTAATGTAGGTCATTGTGGTGCTTGGATCGCTGTGCCTTGCGAACCTGCTTGTCAGAACCAGATTCCCGTTTGTCTGTTTGGCGAAACGGGTTATTGCGTAATGCCTAAGGCTATGCGTGGTCAGCCTATGGAGGTGCCTTACGCTCCTGTTAGGGTTGGTTTCGTCTGAGGTATCGTATACCTCGTCCAACTCCGCCAGTCGCACATAGTGCCTGAACCTGTTGCGCACGTAGTTTTGCTCTAAGAATGGTACCGACCGCTTGGTTCTCAGCTTATCCGCATAGAATAGGTATCCCTGCGCCTTCTCAATCTCAGCCTTGTGCTTCGAGATGAAGGCTATGGTATCCTTGAACAGCGGCATCGGTATCAATAACGAGTCCATTACCCGAGCCTTCTCGGTCTTCAATGTAAGTTCCCTAGTTTCTAGGTCTATTGAGTTTATGTTTACCCTGACTGCCTCGCCTATTCTAAGCCCAAGCTGCGCCTGATAGATGAATAGGAGGCGGAACTTGTCAGAGTCTATAACGTGAAGGAACCTTTGAAGCTGCATGTCGGAAAACGCCTTTGAGAGCGAGCCATATTTCGGCGTCTTCCTCTTTCCGGCAAACCTCTTGGTTTGGATCTTGTGCAATACTGATTGCAACTGCTGTAACTGGTGCCATGAGACGCTCATTGACACCTGCTTGAGGTTGTCGGAAAACCTATTGAAATCTTCCCTTCTTGAAGATTTCCGTTTCGGATTTCCGAACCCCACTTTGACTTCGTAAATTTGAGATGCAGGGAGAGAGATTTGAACTCTCGCAGCCCTAAGGCACAAGGTCCTAAGCCTTGCGCGATTGACCAGACTCCGCCATCCCTGCAAATATGTTATTATTTCTAATAGAGAAATGCTTTATAGCTTTTTATTCAAATAGAGTTATATTATTAACTGAATATGGGATAGTTATGATTACAACAAAATATGTAAGAGAACATATAGATATTATAAAAGAATCTTTAAAAAAAAGGCAGAGCCAATATCCTATAGACGAACTATTATCCTTGGATTTGGATTATAGAAAAATGCAAACGGAATTGCAGGAATTGCAGGCCAAAAGAAATAAGGCAAGTTTAGATATTTCAGTGATGAAAAAGACTGGTAAAAATACTGACACTGAAATAATTGCATTAAGAACATTAAAAGATAGAATAGAGAGCATTGAAGCTGAAATGCCAAGTTATAAGATTAGAATTGAGGAATTACTTTGGAATATGCCAAATGTATTGCACGAAACCGTTCCTTTTGGTGTGGATGATTCTGAGAATAAGGTCATTAAAACATATGGAACAAAAAAAGAACCATTAGACAATAGAACACATGAAGAGATATTGTTAAAAAATGGGCTTGTTGATTTGGAGCGTGCCGCAAAGATTGCAGGATCCAGATTTTATTATCTTAAAGGGGATTTAGTACTTTTAGAACAATCGCTCATAAGGTTTGCATTAGATATGCTTGAAAAACGTAATTTTACTATTATCCAACCACCATTTATGCTAAGAAAGGAGTTTTATAAAGGCGCAACAGCATTAGGAGATTTTGAAGATGCGTTATATAAAGTAGAAGACCCTAAGGAATTGGAGTCAAAAAAAGAGTTTGAAAAACTTGGGGATGAACTCTTTATGATATCCACATCTGAACACTCTATGGCTGCGATGTATTCAAACGAACTGCTCGATGTTAAAAACCTCCCCATTAGGCTTGCAGGAGTAAGCCCATGCTTTAGAAGAGAAGCGGGATCCCATGGAAAAGATACTAAAGGTATATTTAGAGTGCATCATTTTTATAAAATAGAACAATTCGTATTTTCAAAAGTTGAGGAATCCTGGAAAATTTTCGATGAATTATTCAAAAATTCTGAAGATATATACCAAAAACTTGAATTGCCATATCAGGTAGTAAATGTGTGCACAGGGGATATAGGTAGTGTGGCAGCTAAAAAATATGATATAGAAGGATATATGCCAAGACAGCAAAAATATAGAGAATTAGTATCTTGTTCAAATTGCACAGATTGGCAGAGTTTAAGGCTCGATATAAAATATGATGAGAAAGGGGAGCGTAAATATGTGCATACACTAAATTCAACCGCAATTGCAACAGAAAGGACTATGGTTGCCATAATAGAGAATTATACTGATGAAAAAGGAATTATACATATACCAAAAGTACTCATTCCTTATATGGGTAAAGAAACATTATCAAAAATATAGTAACATATAATACTTTTATAATCTTAATATTACTTGTTTGTGATTATAATGAAACATGATTATCAGACACGAAAGGAACTAAAAAGACTAGCTGAGATGCGAGGCTCCGGAACTGAATTAATAACTGTTTATGTTCCACATGATATGTCTATTGATGCACAAATAGGAAAATTGCGAGATGAATACAACCAATCAGGAAATATAAAATCTAGTTCAACAAGACAGAATGTACAACGAGCAATTGATAAAATAATACAATACTTAAAGACATTTAAAACAATACCTAATAATGGCATTGCAATTTTTTGCGGCAATATATCAAAAGAGCAGGCAAAACCACTTATTGAGCTTTTCTCTGTTGAACCCCCCGAACCATTAAAATCAAACATATATAGATGCGACTCCAGTTTTGTCGTTGAACCTATACAAAAAATGTTCGAAATGATGGATTTGTATTGCCTAGTTATTATGGATGGGAGAGATGCTACAATAGGTGTACTTCGTGGTTCGCATTTTTCTGTTGAAAAAAAACTGCGCTCATTTGCACATGCAAAAGTTAGAAAGGGAGGACAATCAGCTGCAAGATATGAGAGAGCAACATCTGAAAGCATAAATGATTATTATACATCTGTAAGTCAAGGAGTAAATGAGGTTTATTTTAAATATAATTTTAAAATAAAAGGTCTACTTGTTGGAGGCCCTGGACCTATGAAGGAAAATTTTGTTAAAGCAAAACACCTAAATTACCAAGTAAAGGTTATTGGCATATTTGATACGGGATACGTCGACGAACATATGGGGGTGCATGAACTTTTAGAAAAGGCAAAATATATGCTTAGCGAAGAATCTGCCATGCAAGAACGTAAAATTGTTGAGAGATTTATGATTGAAATAGGAAATAAGGGAAATGCTGTTTACGGTTATGAAAATGTAAAACGCGTTCTTGAAAACAACAGCATTGCGGTTCTTATAATAAGCGAGGATGTTGAATTTTATAGGTCGTTATATAGATGTAGCCTCTGTGGAAAAGAAGTAGAAAAAATAGAGGATGGTACTGCACAATTAGATCTTACCCATGAATGTGGTGGTAAATTAGATTTACAAAAAAAATATGATGGAATTGAAGAATTGCTCAATATCGCAGAAAAAAATAACGTTGATACGATATTTATATCAAGCGATGGACAGTATGGAAAACAACTATTGATGGGGTTCCATGGTATTGCAGCATTATTAAAATATAAAAGCTAAAAGGTTTATCTAAAATAAATGCCAATATAATTATATCATAATTTTAACTCAACGCCTAAGAGTAGATAGGCGTTCAATTTGCCCATTGCTATCTATTTTATATTTTCGATCATGTGTAAATAATATAGGGCCTAAATTAGATCCTGTTATCGCATGATAGAACTCATTGAGTTTATGTATACTGTCTATTGGCTTTAAATTTACATACCATTGTTTATTTAAAGGTGATTTAACAATAAAGCAGGCAGGAATTCCATTTTCAAATTTATACATATAATGTTTGTTTATAGGTTCTGGTTGGTATAATGTTCCAAAATCAAACGTTTCTCCAGATTTTCTTTTATATACTAGAAAACCATTAATTTTTTCTATATTAGATGTAGAAACTATATGCATCGGTATATTCAATGCTCTAAAAAATTTCTGCATTTTAAGACCATTTATAGGCAATGAAGTTTCAAAATCCGTTCCGCTAAATTGATAGAAAAATGGAGTAACGCCAACAGGACCCCTCTGTGCTATGAATGGATTATCTTGAGAACCATCACGCACTCTTGGCGAATTAGTATTATGTATAAGATAAAAACTTACCCCATTTATTATCTTTGTTGGAACATTCGAATTATTAAATAATATTGGATTGTTATTATCAAGCTTTTTATTTAGCATTGCAGCTTCTTGTTTTGACATTACATTTGGATACCCAGGTAAATTGTAGGATATTACACCCTTCTTAGATTCAACATATATTGCATGCTTTCCATATACAATTTTTCCATGTATAGACTTTGCCTCCTCTTCGATAGATTTTAATAAAACACCAGAGATCGTTCCGGGAATTTGAGAGGTATAATAAGAATACGGATTTGGCTCTCCACTATATATCAGATCTAAGAATTTATTCTTTTTTATAATATCTTTAAATTTTAAATATTCCTTCTCGGATTTTGCTAATGGGGTTATTATATTATTTAGATTATAATGACCGGGTTTTATAAATTCAAAAGATAAATATGGATGACCTATAGTACCATCCTGATAAAGTAATGAACGTATTTTCCAAAGATTATTGAAAAGAAGCGATTGATTGTATATGAAACTATAACCACCCGCTTTTATACAATAAAAAATTTTATTTATATTTGATTCGGGCTTTTTAAGCCTCAATTCTTTACTTGGATAAATTTCTTTATATATATTTCTAAGCTCTTTTTTTGATTTTATTATGCTTGGATATTCTATATGTGCACCTCCATACACCATAATATCATTAAATGAATAATATCCTGCATCGTAGTAACGCGGAGAGTTTTTTGTTATAACAAATGGCGATTCCTTCGTACCATCGCCCATCGAAGGCGTATAATTTCTAACATATATTAAATTAATACCGCGATATATGCAGTACATGTTTTTCTTTGGAAAATTTTGAATCTCTATTAATGGATGGTATACTTCACGCGAAAACCGCATGTTTGTTATATGACCAAAAAAATCAAACGGTATTGTATACTCACGCGTATAGCAATTTTTTGGTAGATATTGAATGAATCTATAATGATGCAGATAATCATTTGAATGTATACACGCATTTATAAATTCCGAATTGTTCATGCCGTAAAACATTGGAGAGTTTTTTGTAAAATTATATATTGCATTAAGATCCCGTATAAAATGCCGATATGTGCACTTTGTTGGCGTTTCTATCCAAAAAACTTTTTCTGCTAGTGGGGAATTATTTCCAAATGCCTGCGCTACACCGGATAGATCTATTGCTATTTGAAATGCATAATAGCCTAAGCCATCATAGGATCCTATTGCACCTCGTCCATTATATGAAAATAATATAGGACCATCCCTATATAATGATTTTATATTAGATAGCATATTTGAATTTATAACATATACTTCCTGGGGGTTATTTACGTTATTTATTGCAACACGAAGTGGTGAAAATTTAATATAAGGAGCATTTTTCGTTCCGTTACCATTTTCATTTTTAGGTACACTAATAGAATTAAATTTCTCGCCGTTAACATATATAGCATTGCCAGACTTATGTATATATTTTATTGACATAGATTCGATATAATCATTCGCATTATTTTGAAATGCAAACATATTCTGTGTATTTGCCCCAATTAAAACGGCTGTGCTTACGGCAATAGTAATAGTAAGAGTCCTTGCTCTACGTATTAGATTATTATTTGCATTAATTGCTAATGTATTATTAATTTCATCCTGTTTTGTGCTATTTTTTATAACCATTTAGTACACCGTAAATGCCACTGCGAAAATATTATTTATAAATAATTAAAATATATGTAATCACATTTGACAATAGACGTAAATATGTGTTATATTTTAATACGCTTCCAAATATTATTGTATATTAATTAGTTATACAAAGGATAAATTGACTTCATGTTGGCGTGTTTATCGGACCAATTGATGAACTTATACTTCCAGGAGGTATAAACGCTCTTGTATCAACCCAATTGGCATGCATTACACCACCAGTTTGATTATTGAATATACCTATTGCTTCACTACCAACAGGGTATTGATAATTATACTTGCGCATCTGCGTTTGCAATCCATAATCATAACTAAAGTACATTGTACCATTAGATGCATTAATGTTTGAAAATCCTACACTATAGATATTTTGACCTAATGGTGCAAGAGTTGTTGTATTTACAGTATATAAAGTGGATGTATTTGAGAATAATGGATATGCATTACTTGACCCTAACCTACTGGATGTAACCCATCCGGCATTTGCATAACCGTTATATGCATATAATGACATTGGATTTGAAAATGGTGTTACTCCTACCTCATCAAATTGAGTTGATGTAGGTGCAGGCATATTCGCTGATATATCTACAGTAACGTTATTTGCTGGAGTAATTCCAGGACCGCTAGTATCAGCGTATACATAATTTGCATAACCATCATAATTTATCGTAAGCCCATCATTTGATATTGCATTTGCATATGTAAATGAATAACTAGTAGAAGTGCCAGATAGATCTGTCGCATTTTTAAAGTTATTATAGTAATAGAACACCTTTTTACCGTTATCATACTCTCCGTAGATTGGAGATAACTGAGGCGCTTCACCAGTATAACTACTGACGTTTGTCATGACGTTATATGTCATAAAGTTCATATAAACTGATACATTTGAATTCGCTGCAATTCCATGAGAAAGATTTAATATTACAATCGTATGTGTTGATGAATTTGATGCATTACTCTCTACCCACGCGTATACAGGAGTCGCATTATTGCTTTCAGCAGTACCTGCAGACGTAGTAAATTCAACATTAGTCCACTTATTATTTATACTATTTCCGTATGCTGCGCTATCAATTACTATTGGATATTGAAGCGAATCTCCAATAGGTTTATTTATATTATTTTTTATCGTTATTGGAACGTACCCAGTTATTTGTTTAAGCGATGAGGAACCACTGCCTATTGCAACACAAGTTATTGAAACGTTACCACTGCTTGAACCACCGCTATTGCCTTTTGATGGAGCAACACCAAGATATGCACCAATATCATACATAGATGATGAAATGGTATAATTACCATTACAGACTGAAATGCTCGAACCTGGATATTCCGTACATAAAACTGAATCTGGAGATTGATTATAATACCAGAATCCTGCTACATGATAATTATTATCATTCACATAAGAACTGTAATTACCTATTTGCATATATGTTGACACCTCTTTCTCACCTACAGGACATGTCGAATTTGTTGATGCAGTAACCTCATTTGTCAATGGAGAGTAACATTCAGCATCCAAATTTACATTATAAGTAGGCGGACATATAGATTGAAGTCCGCTACCAAATCCACAATTAAATGATACAGAACCAGAATTACCATTCATATTTATAGAAGCGGACATACACCCACCAGGTATAGTGGCAAATCCATAACCCGCTGCCCAAGCGGCAAGATGCAAACAGGCATAAGCGTTAGCTGAAGATTGATATGATGCTAAAAAGTGATTAAATGTTTTAGTTGGATTACCATTGCTGCAATTTGAAACAAAATATGGATATAATCTAGTGCTATAACTAACATTTGCAGAGTATCCATCCAAATTCAAATTTTCACTTATACTACCATCGCAAGCACCCGTACCAGAACTTGTGCCATCTCCAGCAACTGCCATAAAACATGGATATCCCCATGGGAATGTCTCTCCATTTATTATAGTTCCTGAATTTGTTGTATTAGGTTTTGTTGGAGAATTCAATGTTGCTGCGCAGGTACCTGCCTGTGATGATGGAGGAATTGGCTGTTGTGGGAAAAAGGCACTCTCCTGACACAATAATGATGAATTTGGACCTGTAGAGGTACAATAACAACCGTTATATCCACCTACAGATGATCCAGGAGCGCATAAATACTGATACTGTGGGTTACATATACCGCCATTACAATAATTACTTACTTCCATACCGCCAGGGCAAATATCTTGAGTACCATTCGAAAATTTGCCGCATTGGTAAGATTGTGATACAAGAGTATCTACTGCACTAAATTCACCATATTGTGTAGGCATAACACTTGGATATGCATACCCTAGACCACTAGTATTTGAAGCAAGTGTCTGTAGAACATTGTTTGTAGCAATATTACCACGCTTAAATATTGTTACATTTTCAAGTACAGATTTATTATATGCGGATGAATTAGTTGAATTGAAGGATTTTGATATTGTTGAAGACAAATTTTTATTAGTTGAATTGATAACAGCGTTATAACCTGTAACGCCACTTGGTGGATTTGGAGACAATGATGTAACACCACTATATGAAACATCTTCTGAAACAGCAATCATACTATATGCAGAGGTTAAATTACCGTATGCTATATCACTACCCCCGGCCCCACCACCAGCAAACGTATATATTGAATCTTCAACCCCTGATGCAATAGTACCTGGAGGACATGATGTTGGACCAGTAACAGTAACATTACCAGCAGGGGGAATTGTTGTTGTTGCTGAAATAGTTGTGGTTGTAGTCGTTGTAGTAGACGTACTGGTAGAAGTCGAAGTTGTTGAGGTTGTTG
>JAJZJI010000080.1 GCA_021828345.1 Microcaldota archaeon | reverse complement strand
GAAGAGACAAGAAATGCCATAAATGATGAACGTTTTATTACAACCTTTATAAGACCATTACCAGGAGGTTCAAGAATGTATCCTGAAACCGATATAGAACCGATAGATATAACAAATGAAATAATTGAAAGTGCAGAAATGGCCATGCCAAAAATGGAGGATGCATTAAAACACCTAGAGCAAGAATTGTCTAATAAAGAACTTGCAAAAAATATGTTATTATCACCAAGATATGCATTATACAAAAAAATAAGAGAAAGTAATTACGACAATCTTAAATTTGCCGCAAATGTATTGCTTCAGAAATTTAAGGAGTTAGAAAGAAATAAAGTGAATGTGAATTCGATTGGGGATGAAATTATCATTGAGATATTTTTAGAACTATCAAATGGACATATAACTAAACAGGCTATCGATGAAATATTAAAAATTTGCGCAAATAACAAGAATAAAAAAATTTCGGATATAATAAAAGAGTATTCTCTTGCAAGGATATCGGGAAAAAAATTACATGATATAATAGCTAAATTTACTACAGATAATCCTAATATTAATAAAGAATTATTAAAAAAGATGATAATGTCAAAATACAGAATTAATATAGATGGAGAGGAATTAAATTCTGCATTGAATAATTATTGATATATACATTTTTGCAATTCATATTTTACAGAGTATGAAATAATAGACTTTATAAACTTATTTTACAAGCCTATATTGTGCTTATATGGTAAATAAAAAAAATAGTGGATCGCGTGAGCTCATATTTGATTATAGGATGTTTGATGAGATATCAAGAGATTTAAAAACCCACACTAAAAAGGTTATTTCATTAAGAAAGGATATTGCACGTAATAAAAAGGCCTCAGTAATAACAAAAGCTGGTATTATAGAAAGTCTTAGCAACATAATTGAACATATGGAAAATGCAAATGAAGAGATTAAGAGTGCAAAGAATGAGCTAAAAAGAATATAATAAGTTTATATAAATGAGACGATCCATGCAGCTGCAATAAATCCAACTATTATTATTGTTGGTACTAATATCTTTGCTATTGAAATTACCGAACTTAACACTGCAGTTATACGCTCTCTCGAATTTTTACCCCACACTGAAAAATTCTTTACATCTATATGTTCATTACCTATTGTATAGACATTTATTTTTTTAATAGCTTCCAAAATATGCGCGTCTATTAATGGCTTCAATCTCTCGAATTTTGTTTCTCTACCTAAAACATTGCTCGCCGGAACGCTTATCGAATTCACAGCATGAGTATCGGTAGTACATACCTCTATATCAATATTATAACGCTTCTTCACATGCCTTACTATACTCTCTCTTAGTGATGGCAGCATATTATTGGAATTAAACTGGATTATTCCATATTTATATCCACTTATATCAAAAACTATAATGTTCATATTGCCGTTTGCAATATCTATCGGACCGCCCAATGCTTTATATACATCATTTTTACTTATTCCCATTTTTATAGTGCTGGATTCACATATTTTTGACATGCCCTTTATTGCATTTATGTAATCTTCAACATATGGTGTATTTAGCTTAACACCATCTAATTCAGCTGCACTCACATTTTCGATTCTTGAATTGTGTGCATCTATTAAAACTATTGTATTTCCTTTTCTTGATGGATCGCTTTCAAGTATCTTTTTAAATATGACCGACACTTCAGGAGCCATATCCTCAGTTATATTAGGGGCTCTGCTCATTATTACAATAGAAATTCCGTTAAAGCGCAATTCTGTAACATTTGCATTATTATATGACCCTTTAAAGAGTTTTATTTTTGATTTTCTCGTTTTGATATTACTTACAACATAATCAAGCGTCTGATTTAGCTTAGATATTTCATGTGCAAATGTAGGATTCATATCCTCATTTACTGCAGTATGCATGATAAGCGTAGTTGCATTATGTTTAATATTTGATCTATGCTCCATTAAATATGGAAAATTGCTGCCTCCGATATTACCCATAGCACCATAATGTATGTTTGGTATGAATAATATAACTTTTTCATTTTCATTATTTTTCTGCGGTGGGCTAAATATTATTGTATCTGTAGATATAGATACACGCTCACCATACTCTTTACCGAAAGGCAACTGAGTACTTATGCCAAAAAGCCAATCCTGAAACATTGCAGAGAATGTATCTATGCCATTTATGCCTAATCCCTTCTTTAAGGGTCTGTTGAAAACAGATATTATTGCATATATTACAATGGCAAACACAAATATTCCAGCATAGAGCTTTATTAACAGCGTATATATCGGTATATTCAAATTAAACAAAAAGTTACTTGCAGGTATATAAAACAATATGTATAGGGTCGGTTGCACAAGAGCTAATGGAACTATTTTTTTTAATTTTGATAAAAGCATGCGGCCTGCAAAGAACCACCATCCAAAAAGACTTGCGGTTCCTACTATAATTACAAGTATGGCTATTGGTATTCCAAATATCAAATATAGTATGCTACCCAAAAGTATATACATAGCAAATGCTATCTCTCCAATAAATGAGAGAAATATTATATGCTTTACATATATTTTTCTTATGGCTATTTTTATTGATAATACGGTTAATATTGTAGGTATTATCAGCGCTATTATGCTAAACAATACACCGCTTATAATTATACTATATAACGTATCTGGTATATTCTTGTAATGCACAAGAGCAACAGATGCGACACTCATCACTATAGATGCACAAATTAATAGAAGCATTATGACCTTTCCACTAGGAAGGCCCTTACCAAAAAAATTTGTATATTTACTTATAGCATTTGTTGCATGTGTATTTACCATTAAAACACAGTACTACTTTCCAAATCTCCTATTTCTTTCTGAGTAGGAGCTTATCGCCCGTTTCAGATCATTTTTATCGAAGCTTGGCCAATATTTCTTTGAAAAATACAGCTCTGAATAACAGGCCTGCCAGGGCAATAATCCAGATAGACGCATCTCGCCAGACGTTCTTATTATAAGATCTATATCAGGAAGCATAGAGGTTCTGAGATTCTCTTTTATAGCATCATATGTAAGTTTTATACTTCTACTTTTGCTCTCGACTATACGCTTTACAGCATATAGTATATCCTCCTTTCCACCATAGCCGACTAGTACATTAATAGATAAACCGTCATTCTTCTTACTCTTATTTTCCAAATACTTTAATGAATCACGAAGATACTTTGGTAGTGCTCTTGTATTTCCAACAACCCGAACACGAGCATTATTCTTATCCAATGTCTGAAGTATCTGCGGATCTCTTGAAGCACGATTATATAGCTTAAATAAGGTATTCAACTCCATTCTGCTTCTATTTACCAAATTCTCAGTAGATAGCGCCCAAACAGATATGGTATTAACGCCAAGCTCCTTTGCCCATATGCTAACGTCAATGAACTTCTTTATTCCAAGATCATAGCTACTCATCAAGCTGAATTTATTTTCCCTAGACCATCGCCTATTACCATCCGGTATTATAGCAATATGTCTTGGTGGATTCCAATTTTGGGAGCTTTTCCTCATTAGATTAACCTCGTATAAATATTATCTTAAATTACATGTTATTATATATGACAACACACTACAATCATATATTAATATAGCTTATTTTAATATATTTAGTTGCCTTCTGAAATATATTAATTAATGTATTTATATATTTATCTGTTATGACCTAGTACTATTTGAGCATGTATGTATTTATAAAAGATTTGTTATGTAATTAAATGAAATGGTTTTATGATAGAGTATCTATTATTTTTTGTCTGTATTTTAATATTTGCCATAGTGTTATATACAAGAATGCACGATAAAAACATAAAACTTTATTTAACTGAGGTTATCTTATCATTTTTATTTGCTCTTATTGTTATATTTCTCTATTATGGTAAAATACATGGAACGTTTATATTATTAGGCATATCAATATTAGCTCCAACACTATTTTACCAGTATACAAAAAATAACCTTATTTTCGGTGCGATCATTGCCATAATATACATATCATCAGGTTATTGGATTATTAATTACCATTATACTATAATTCCCGTTGTTCAAATATTTGCAATTGGGCTTTTGATAAGCTCTATACCTATAATAACAAAAGAGGAATTGCAAACAAGAAAGAATGTATCAGTTGAGAGAAAGCGAGATGTTGTACAAATAATTATGGGTATAATAGTAATATCTACAGTATATTTTTTAGGGTATAGACTTGGAACCTATTTTGTATTAGGTTATATGTTATTTGGGTATATGCTCAATAGCTATATGGGGGCAAGCAATAATAGTATATCCAAAAAATTGAAGAGATTTGAAAGAAATGGGATATTATTTGGCAGAGGTGCACTCTATTTAGGCATAGGTGCCATCGCCGTACTTGGATTTATAGATTATCTACCACTTGCGCTTTCGATGCTTGTGGCACTGTTTATATCTGATGCACTTGCAACAATAGTTGGCATCGGTAGAAAAATAAAATTACCGTATAATAAGAATAAAAGCATACTAGGTTTTATTGGTTATTTTGGCTCATTTGCAATTGGAGCATTTCCATTTATAGGAATTTATAGTATACCACTAGGCGTAACACTTGCATTGATAGAGAGCATAAGTATAATTTTTGATGACAACATAACAATTGCTATTGCCGGTATTATTTTATATAAGGTCATATCATTTATTTGAAAAAATTTCTGTTTTTTAAGGCGTTTAATTTTTAATGCCATTTATTATAGATTTTACCGCTTTAAGATTTTTACTATTATCACCATACACATCGGTAGGCAATTCCATTACAAAGCATTTAGAATCCATTTTATTCATTTTAAAGAAATTTGTAAATCCATCTATGCCTATTCTTCCTTGACCAATATGCCAATGCCTATCAAGCCCGCTATTGCAATCGAATTTAGCATCATTTAAATGTATGAGTTTTACCCTATCAAATCCAAAACCGCTATCTATCTCAGACATAAAAATGCGCATACCTTCAGGTGTTCTTATGTCATAACCCGCCGCAAAAGCATGGCAGGTATCTATACATACGCCAACTCTTTTGCTGTTAATGTTTTTCAATATTTCAGATATCTCGCTTATTTTTGATCCCATACTGTTCTTATAACCTGAAGAATTTTCAAGCAGTATAGTTACATCATTATTTGTATTGTCAAGCACTTTTGGTATGCTTTTTATTATGCTATTAAGCCCAGCATTATAACCGCTACCCAAATGCGATCCTATATGTACAACCAAATAAGGTATGCCAAGCATTGAACAATTATCTATATTGCCTTTAAGTAAATTTATACTTTTTTTCAATATTTCTGCTTTTGGAGAACTTGGGTTTGCCAAATATGGTGCATGCGCAAATATACTTTTCTTAAACGCAAGCGAAATTTCCTTAAATTCTAATGCACTATTCTCATCTATTGCCTTTACATTCCAAGATCTTGGGTTTGATACGAATATCTGAAATGTGCCATAGTCCATTGATAATGCCTCTTTTGGAGCATTTGAAATATTGCCCGCAATAGAGAGATGAAATCCAAATTTTATCCCATTAAAATCTAATTTAGTC
Source organism: Microcaldota archaeon (assembly GCA_021828345.1). The sequence continues at coordinate 259 of JAJZJI010000080.1, read as the reverse complement.
AATTACCCCACCTAAAGAATGCCACTAATCTGATTAGAATAGATTAGTTTAAAAAGGTTAATATAAAGTTATTCACTACATTAGGTGTTTGGTTGGGAAAACAAAAAGGATTCAGTTACTACGACATCGAGGAATTTTTGAGGGATGCTGGCGCAAAGAGGATAAACGAGGGCGCCGTAATAAGCTTTGAGCAAGAACTAGAGGATACAGTAAAGAACTTAATAGACGAAGCAGGTATGTATGCAAACTATGCAGGCAG
>JAJZJI010000079.1 GCA_021828345.1 Microcaldota archaeon | reverse complement strand
TGCTGGATCAATATAATCTTCTAATTCATTTTGTGCAACCCATTCTTTCATTGTAGCTTTATAATTATCTTTCCCCTCGATTATTGTATTCAAATCAACGAATGCGGCTATACCTATACCACTAAAATAAACCCTACTTAGCTTAACCTTATCGCGTACATACTGGAATTTCCCCCATGCTTCCAATGTACCATCACTCTTCCCATCGATATCCAAATAAAATGTATCATACCGTTCATAAAAAATATCCGATAAATTAAAGATTGATGCATAATCATCCACACCATTCCATAACTTATCTAAATCATCATAACTATTTATTACCTTACGAAATTTTGTTTCGCGGGGGAATGGTTTGTTTCTACTCCATATATTAAATTCATGTTTAAACAAATCATCCATATCAATTACCGTTTAATATATTCTGTACATCCTCTTCACTCAAATCAATATATCCATTATCGGTTAATTTAACCCACCTAAACATATCCCAATTCTTTGCAATCGGGGTTCTCACCGCAATCAATTTCCTCACATCAGCTAATACCTGTTTCTTCTGACGTTCAAAATCAATCACGAATTTAGAATAATATTGTACCACATTACCCCCTCTCATATTTCCCGTTTGTTGATAAGGATTAGTTGGGTTCACACTAGAATGATTACTCATGATTGTGAATGCATTTGTTTGATCCATTAGTTTCATCAATCCCAATATAATATATCCACCCGCATCTGCTCTCCCACCAAAATTCTGTACCGCTGTACCAAATTGTAATTTCAATGGTGAAGTAAAGCTATCCAATATAATCGCGAACTTCCCATGCTTCCTACCAATCGTTTCATATATGCTACCCTCATCACGGGTACTGATTTTTGTTATACTCGATGTTATCTTATCACCGTACTTTATCTCCATACCAATTCCTAGATACTGGGATAAATCCTCCACCGTTAAACATCGCTTATAATAAAAATTATCGGGGGATATATTCGGATACTTTGATTCAAATTTAGATTTAAAGGTTTCATATAATCCATTGTATCCACCCTCCGTATCTATCCAAATCACCCTATACTTATTGTTTAATAAGTTGAATGCTTCCTCAATCATATATAATGATTTACCAACGCTCGGTAAACCATAGATTGAATATATCTCTTTCTCCCGAAAATCCCCACCAACTAAATCTTTTATTCCATTTAAATAACTACCTACCATTTTCACTCTCCTTTATTTGTTTTATATGTTTGCATTCGTGATGCCGGAATATAAAATCCTCACATGTACATCGCCATTCCCCATTCGTAACAACCAAATGATTGTTAAAAAGATAAAATGTGTAACCTGAATAGTTACCCAATTTACTGAAAAGTGTAATATGTTTTACCATTTTTATTAAAGTTTGATACAATAGTAGTTTCAAGTGGTGAATCTCCAAGCTGATTTTCGATTTCCTTTATCTGCTTCATTAGTATCCCACTTCCAGTTCGTATGTTACCCATGCTAGTATATAAAATCATTACGGGATCATTGTTATATGATGACCATTCTATTTTATTAATTATGATCTTCTTTCCTAGCACTGTACCTATTGGTACAAACTGTTTATCATTCGCCTGCTTCTTGGGAGCTATATCTCCGAATTTAATTATTTTTTCCATATTCATCAAATTGTTATTAGTTTGTGTTATATAAGGGTTATGTTGAAGTACTCGTTGCGGTTATTGAATTCATCATACTCCATAAATCCTGATGCATATTAACTAACTTCAATTTTAATCCCGTTTGATCTATAGTGTATTTGCTTATAAATAAATTCTCCCATACACTCTTATCACTAAATGTTACTGTGAAATTATTAGGTACTCCCAAATTAAGTATGCTAGATTGTGATATACCATTAGTTGTGTTCACGGGATATCCCTTTAGATTAAACCATAGATTAACCTCCGAATAACCCTGTTGATTAAAACTACTCAATAAATTTAACCCCAATTCAGATAATGTTTCTACTGTTGCAGGTTTACTTGTTGTAGTTAATGGAAGATTACTCCATTCTGCATCCGAGTTTACATATAACCACATATATGATAATTGTTTATTAGTTACCTGTTCAGTAACCGATGTTGTACTAGCTCTTACTGTAGTTGTAATTACACCCCCACTACCCGTAAATTCATTCGCGGTAACTGTAACATTATTATATCCATAGTTAACATCATTATTTCTATTGGGTACATAGTTATTTGAATTCTCAACTAATTTAGTTGTTGATGTAGAATATACTTTAGTAAGTACCAATCCATTAGTATTCGTAGTGGCGAATTTCAACCCAAATAAACTCGATAATTGCATCAATGGAAAATAAATAGATATCCCCGTATTCAATTTATATCCAAACCCTATATTAGTTGTAGTTGCTATACTAACCGATTTACCACTATCTGATAATATATTATTAACCATACCACCGAAGTATATAGTACTACTCGCATCATCACTACCCAAATTCATATTCACCCTCAATGCCGTTAAATAATACAAACTATCGTATGCAACCAAATCATATGTATTATTATTATGTTTAGTTATATCCTGTATATTACCAGTGAATACCAAATTACCTAAATACCAAAATGATACCTCATCCCCGATAGCAATACTATATTGATCTAACCCACTCGTTGTAGTTAATACCATATCTTTGGGGGTAAGAGAAAAATCTAACTCACTCGCCGAATATATCGATCTCTCACATTTTATATTAAATGGTGCATTAAGGGGGGTATTGTTATGTAATATCGTAAATTTAAAATTACTAGAGTAACCAGTTGTTACATAATAACTATGAGTTGTTGTTTTATATGTAATACCATACTGATCTGTAACAGTATATTCTAACCACCATTGTGTACTTTCTGCATAGTTATTAGGTATTGTAGTTGATGATGTTGATATAACAACTGGTGTACTATAAAATGATGTTATAGTACTAGTACTCCCAGTATGAAAAACTGTAGTTGTTATAACTAATGCTGTAGTAGTTGGCGGGGATGATGAAGAAGATGCAGGGGATATTACCTCCTTATAAGCTGTTCCGCTTAAAGTAACATCCGAACCTGCAATATCTTTTACTGATAATGTATAAGATAACCCATTAAATGTTTGAGATGCAGTTGTTGTTAATTTAGTTGGGGTTATTGTAACCTTCGTATCTATTGATGGGATTTCTGCTTTAGCTGTTACAATTTGAAGCGATGAATCAGATGTACTCCGTTCTCCATATAATTTCAATATAACCGTTCCAGCTATTATCCTTATATTACTAGCTGATGTTGAATGAGTTATAGCTGTACTTGCTGATACACTTAATTTAGGATTATCTAATGCGAGTGCGAAATCAACGTTACTAGATTCAGTTGTAGAAACATATGATATGCTCGTATCAATAGATGCAGTTAAACTAACAGTTGATGATGCATTTATATATGTTACAGTAGCGGTTGCGGTAAATGGTGTATTTGTAGTTGAATAAAATTGAGTTGTTGTAATCAATATAGTTGTACTCATGTTACTTCTTCCCCAATCAATATTGTAATACTATTAATCCATACAATAGCACCCGGCTTCTCCTCTATCTGTAATGATGATACCACCCCATTGAATTGCATATGTGTTGTACTAACCCCATTGAATGTATATCTATTAGATATGGCATTATTCAATGCTGTATTACTATATCCCCAAAATGCTGTTAAATCAACCAAGTAATTCGCCGATGGATTTGCACTATTGAAATATAATAAAAGCGGTGCTATATCATCTTCTATAACCGTTTTCCATGATACATTCATACTTATATTAGCTCCCCCCAAGTTCAATAACAAAGGAAAGTTTATAGTTGGTATCGGCATTGTAGTTAATGGTATATTATTAGTAAACTTCACCGATACATTATCCTTGAATGTATATGCCGGATAATGTGATGTGGTATATCCCATCGTTGCTGAATCATAATCTGTACCATATATAACATCCGCCGTTGTTAATGTAACATCTGTACGCAAAATATAAGGATATGATGTCATTATGCCCACCTCATACTCTTACCCGTTCTATTTTCAATCTGCCGAATAACCTCATCCGCTAATGATTGTGCGCTATTATGATCCATACCATGTATATGTATCTCTATATGTGTACTCTCACCCTGTGCCATTGTATTACCTCCCGCGGGTATTACTGTTTCCCCTTTATGTACCACCGCTAATCCCGATGATATTATACTACCCCCGCTATCTAATGATGCTATTCCCTTAAAGAATGAACCTAATGGATTACCAATCTTACTTGCTATTGCTGTAAATGGTTTTAACATAGTTTTAACTATACCAAAAAACTCTACCGCCGCTGTATAAAAAGTATGAAAGAACCCATATATCCCACTAACTATTCCCTTGAATACCCCCGATGCATCTCTAGCAAATTGATAAAATGCATTTATTACTCCAGATATACTGGTTATAGTATTTATACCCATAACCATAAGTTTCGATGCATATGTTGATATACTCACCATGAATTTAATTATATTTGATACTTGGCTCATCATACTCTTAAATATATTTGTTTGCAATAATGCCGCCATCAATATCAATACCGGAATTAACATCGCCATCAATAATAATCCCAATGGTAAAAATAATGCTTGTACAACTGAATTGATTGCTTTAACCATCTCCTGCACCGGTTTCAACATACCTAATATAGCAGTTATAGCTCCAATCAAAATCATCGAACCCCCGATTAACATGTTCATATGACCTTGTGTTTTTGACATAAACCGCTGATTAGCTGTTCTCATATTGTTTGCATGATCAATTAAAGTATGCCCCATTGATGAAAATGAACTTTGTATCCCACCTAATATCCCCCTAATCATCGCACCAAAATCCATCGTTTTAATTGCTTTTTCACCCATCTTCTTTACGGATGTTAATCCACCCCCAACGATTTCCCGCATTGATAACATATTAGTTGCTACCATCTTAACCATTTCTTTCCCATTTACTATAACCTTTTCAGCATGCATTTTCATATCTTTAAAATCCTGATTTGTTTTCAAAAATTCAGATACAGTTTTTTTAACGCTGCCATTCATCTCCTGCAAAGGTATATCAATCTTTTGAGAAATCTGATCCTTGATTACACTAATAAGCTCTCCCTGTGTATCCTTAAATGTTTTAACAATTCTCCCTATAAGATTAGTATCTGCCACTGTAAGAGATTAGATTAACCTATATAACGTTTCTTAATACCCTATGATTTCCTTTAATCATATTCTTCAAGAAAGCATAAGGATACCATATACCCAATAACATAATAAACGTATATGAATAAAATATATTCCCCATCACATCCAATGGTAGATTATTTATCGATGCAAAATACAATCCATATAACATCATCACCCCGATTATGATACTCATCAATAGAATATAAAAATACAAATAAGGATGCCCCGCGAACCACATTGTGTATGGTTTCCCTTTCAACCTCTTACGATTAATCACATACCATATAAACTGTAATCCACCGAAAAATCCTACCAATACCCACATCCATAAAAATAAGATTACAACGATTATGATACCATATGATACTATTTCTTCCCCATCCTTTATTATTCCCATATATAATAATTAATATCTCTTATTTAAGGATCGGGTTTCCGCCTCTGCTAATTTCTGCTCCTCTGCTATCTTCTCAATATAATAGTTAATTTCACTTATTGTTAAGTTATCTATATCGGCGGTACTCATAAAAAGATTTTTTCTTAAAAGATATCTCCTATCATAATCCTCTTTAAGAAATCTACTAACCCTTCTACTCTTGAAAGGATGGTGCATCACCCATTCCTATCGCTTCCATCGCCAAAGCTTC
>JAJZJI010000078.1 GCA_021828345.1 Microcaldota archaeon | reverse complement strand
ACGTGGTGCACCTGTATTGGGGGAGGCTGGTGCATATGGTGTTGCGCTTGCAATAAATATTGCAAAAGGTAGCCAAAGCGAAATTATAAACTATACAAATAAAATAGCAGAAATGCTCGTAAATACAAGGCCGACTGCGGTTAATCTTTCATGGGGTATAAATTATGTTTTAAATGAAGTTAATAATGCATATAAGCGTGGCATTGGTGTAGACGAATTAAAGGAATTGGCCATATTAACCGCAAAGCGTGTTCAATCTGATAATATAGAAGCTACCTATAAGATAGGTGAATATGGTAAATCACTAATAGAAGATGGTGATGTTATAATGACTGTATGTAATGCCGGAGCGCTTGCATGTGATGGTATAGGCACGGCTACTGCGCCTCTAAGGGCTGCGTGGGCTGAAGGCAAAAGCTTTGAGGTTATAGCAACTGAAACAAGACCATTACTACAAGGATCTAGGCTTACTGCGTGGGAGCTTAATGTTGATGGAATACCTACACGTGTAATAACAGATAATGCTGCTGCACATATAATGGAGAGAAATGGAGTGACCAAAGTCTTCGCAGGAGCGGATCGTATACTTTCAAATGGTATTGTATATAATAAAATAGGCACATTTGGTTTATCCATACTTGCGCGTTATTTCAAAAATATAGGTTTTCATGTCTGCGCTCCAACTTCAACAATAGATTTTAAAAGTAAGGAGTCTGATGTAAAAATAGAGCAGCGCAACGAATCAGAAGTTAAGATTGTAATGGAGAAAGTTAAGATAGCGCCTGATTCTGTAGGTGCTATAAATCCAGCATTTGATAGAACCCCTCCAGAGCTTATAAGTTCAATAATAACAGAACTTGGTATAGCTAAATATCCTTATAACGAATCACTCTTAAAATTATTTTCGAATTCTAAAAATATGAGCAAATAATTATTCTAGTGTTTCTTTTTGTATAAATTTAATTACGAATGCCATACGCAATCTATTTGGTTTTAACCCCAGCCCCTCAAGTATATTAATCATATTATCTACAGTAACATCCTTTCCACTTGCAATTAGAAAATAGTATACATAGATATAAACCAAATGGCTCTCTATATTCATATCTAATATCATATCAATGTATTTGTAATCTGGTGTTATCCCTAGAAGGCTCATAAAAAAATACATATTTTCGCGAGTAATCTCCTTACCCACAATACTGAGAAAACCTGCAGTATAAATATATTTTGCTATTCCATTATTGATATTTTCATGTATTTTTTTATTATCCAAAAGTCGCCTTAGTTCTTTCATTAATAGTTTTGATGATAATGAATTTATGGCACTTAATGTTGATGAAAAAGCATCATATATTGCATCTTCTGTAGAAATAAAAACATCAGGGGTTATGGCGTCGCTCAAAATATCATCCATTACAGTTTGGCATTTTCTAATGAATGCATACATTTGCATTCTCTTTCTTTTGGAGTATTCTCTATAACCTTTAATATAAATGTTTTGGTTTTTTCGATGCTTTTTTTCATAGTACTTGAAACCATATCAGCGGATACGTGTTTTGTCTGCCATGCATCATAATCTGTAACTGTTGCAAGTGTCATATAACAAATCTCCATTTCTCTTGCTAATATCACTTCTGGAATTGCAGTCATTCCTATAATATCCCCTTTCATAACTTCTTTGTAGAATAATGATTCCGCTCTAGTAGAGAATCGTGGCCCTTCTATAGATACATATGTTCCACTATCTTTAATTTCAATTCCCAAATTTTTAGCTGTTTTTATAGCGTTAGATCTTAGATCATTGCAATATGGCTCTGCCATTGAAACATGTACTGCCTGATCATCATAAAATGTATAATCTCTATTTTTGCTTAAATCTATAAATTGGTCTGGCAAAACTATACTACCTAAACTTAATTTCTCATTTAGGCTACCAACAGCTGATGGTGCTATTATTCTCTGCACTCCAAGTTTTTTAAACGCCCATATATTTGCTTTATATGGGACTTTATGTGGTGGATATTGGTGCGATTTGCCATGCCGCGGTAAAAATGCTATTGATTTATTTAAATAACTCCCAACTACTATCTTATCTGATGGATGACCAAAAGGCGTTTCTATATTAATTTCATGTACATTTTTCATCATAGAAGAATCATAAACGCCTGTGCCCCCTATTATACCAAAATCTATTATATCATTATTTTTCTCCATTCTATCCCTAATTATTAGTTAAAATGTCTCTTTTAATATATCACCAAAGCTCCTAAAAAAGTATACCTTTGCTTTTTTTAATTCAGACATTCCTTTTGGTGTTATTGTATAAATAATCTCACGTCCATTTTTTTTACCTGAAATAAGTTTATTTATCCTAAGCTCTTTCAATGCTGGATATATGGTTCCAGCCTTTGGTTTGTCTCCTCTTCTAGTTTCAAGTTCTTTTGCAATACCATCACCACACATACTATTTTTTGATAAAATCCACAATATTTGGAAGCTCAAAAATCCTCGCATGTCACACATATGCCTTTCCATCATTTATCACATCTATTTAATATATAGGTCATCATATATATTTAAATATTTATTGTATGCTAATATATAGTATGTCCTATACGGACAGGGTGTAAATATGAATTGTGAATTTGTAGAAATGAGAAAATTTTTGACAAAAGAGGAAAAAATAGAGATGTTGCAGGAGTACAAGGACTATTTAGAAAAAGAGGCAAAGGGCGTATCAGAGCGCATAGAACAAATAAAGAATAATTAAGTGTTAAAATGGCTAAGCAAATAAAGATTCTATTGTTTGGATATAGTTTTAGGAAAGATTCTTTTACAAAGGCTATATCAGACACAATAGTTAACAGATCAAATAGCGATATGAAGATAAACGAGTACAATATATTAGATATCCCTATATTTAATCAGGATAATGAGCAGAACGCACCTGAGAGTGTTAAGAAATTTAAGAAAAATATAGAGGAATCTGATGCTCTTATAGTAGTAACTCCTGAGTATAATTATTCCATACCTGGATATTTAAAGAATGCAATAGATTGGGCGACAAGACCTTATGGAAATAACTCATTTGAGGAAAAACCTATAGCAATTGTTAGTTCATCACCAGGCCCTCTAGGTGGGTATCGCGCACAAAACCATTTAAAGCAGATATTCCCATTGCTAAATGCACATATAATAAATAGACCAGAAGTAATAATTTCACACATACATGAAAAGGTAAAGGATGGCAAGGTAGTGGATAAGCAGACGCTTGATTTGATTGATAGTATGTTAGGAGCGCTTTTTGCATGGACAAATAGAATAAAGAGGTAAAACTCTTTATCTTTTCTTTTTTTGAATAAGCTTATTAATCTTTGAAGTTTCTTTATACTTAATGAAATTTAATTATTTAATTGAACGTATATTTGCAAGTAGGTGGATAGCGGGCCCTTTGTATAGCGATGCAATAAATGTATCGTTTAAGTTAAAAAAAAGACATATATTATCAATGATAAATTTTTTAGGGGAAAACTATTCAAATAAAAGCGATATAAAAAGTAATGTAGATGAATATTTAAAACTGATAAAAAAGATAGGTAAAAGTAATACAAATTCATCAATATCAATTAAACCGACTCAAATAGGTCTTTTATATAGCAAATCTGAGCTTTACAAAAATTATTCTAAAATAGTGGAAAGTGCAAAAAAATATGGGATAATGGTATGGCTAGATATGGAAGAGCATCAATATGTAAATCAAACAATAGATCTGTACCTACTAAAAATATCATCAAAAAATACGGGCATATGTATACAATCATATCTTAAGCGTAGTATGAATGATGTAAAAAATATAGTAAAAAATAATGGATATATTCGGCTTGTAAAGGGTGCATATAAAGAATCTAAAAACATTGCGTTCGATAGTAGGGAGAAGGTAACTGAAAATTATGCTAATATAATGTTGTATCTTTTTAAGAACTCCAAACATTTTTTGTTGGCAACGCATGATTTGAATATGATCGAGTTGTCCGAATCACTCAATAAAAAATATAAAAGGGATGTTATGTACGCAATGTTAAATGGTATAAGAAATAGGGAGGCAGTAAAGCTTGCAGATTCAGGGCATAAAATGATAATATATGTGCCATATGGGACACAATGGTTTAAGTATTCATATAGAAGATTAAGGGAAGCAAGTAATCTAAAACTTGTCCTAAGATCATTATTAAGCAGACAGAATATCAATTAATTTTTGGCGGAATGCTTTGATATTAGTTCTTCAATGATATTCATCCCATGTTCTAATGATTTATCATGAATGGTTAATGGTGGTATTATTCTTATTGTGGATTCGCCAGCAGGTAAAAGCAGAAGACCTCTATTAAATGCCTCTTTTATTATCATATTTCTTTGTTTGGTAGCTGGTTCTTTTGTTTTTCTATCTACTACTAGTTCAACTCCTATCATAAGTCCTATGCCGCGCACATCTCCAACAATGCTATAAACTTCTTTCATTTCGTTAAGTCTTTTCATTACATAATTTCCTTTTTTCTTTATACCACTAACTAATGCTCTTTTATTTTTTTTCACATAATTTAATGATTCTATTCCCGCCCTTACAGATAAAAGGTTGCCGCCAAATGTGCTTGCATGTGCTCCACTTGGTATATCCCCAAGTGATTTTTTAACTACAGTAACACCTAAAGGTAAGCCTCCCCCAACTGCTTTTGCCATTGAGTATATATCAGCATCAATTCCAAAATTATCTAATGCGAGGAATTTTCCTGTACGCATAAATCCTGCTTGTATTTCATCAGATACTATGAGCGCTCCTATATCATCGGCAACGCTCTTTAACTCCTTAAAATAATCTTTAGGCGGTACAATATATCCCCCTTCACCTTGTATTGGCTCAAAGAATATAGAAGCTACCTCTTTAGGCGGCACTTCCTTTGATAGAGGATATTTTCTTATATGATCTACACATGCAAGCCCGCATCCCGGATATTCAAGATTAAACGGGCATCTATAGCAGTACGCAAATGGTACATGTACTACATTTGGGAAAGGACCAAAATGCTGTCTGTGTATATATCTCGATGATGTTAATGATAATGATCCATGTGTTCTTCCGTGAAATCCATTATAAAATGCGATAGTATACTGGCGTTTTGTAAATATTTTGGAAAATTTTATTGCTGCTTCATTAGCTTCCGTACCAGAATTTGACAAAAACATACGTCCATGGCTTTTTGGCATAAATTCAAGCAACTTTGCCGCAAATTCTATTGGCAATTCAGCATAATAATCAGTAAATGCGGCATGCATTAACTTATCTACCTGGTCTTTTATGCCTTTTCGTATCTGGTAATTACCATTTACACCCAAATTATAAACAGATATGAAACTGGAAAAATCTATTAATTTTTTTCCATTTACATCAAAGACAAATTCATTTTCTCCAAAATCTGCAACAAATTTATAGTCCCCACGTGTGGTAGATAAAAAATATTTTTTATCATTTTTTATTATGTTATCAATATTTTTCATTGATTCACTTTAAATTCTGTATATTTATGCAAAACCGCAAGCGCTCTTGCAGCATCCTCTGGAGATGAATAAACAGGGATGCCAGAACTCTCCATCATATTTTTGTGCGCTTGTGTGTAGCTGCCTCCTGGGCTTACAACTACTAGTGGTTTTTTCATCATAGTCCCATAATGTATGAGCGTTGCTGCAACACGCGAATCAGCTCCTGGAGTCTGAAACAGTGCAATTACCATTATGGCATCGATGTTGTCCTCATTCATCATAACATCTAATGCCGCACTGAACCTTTTATCATCCGCATCACCAGCCATATCTAGAGGTAGTCTAACATTGACTATTGGTGGCATTACCTTTTTTAATTTATTTATAGCGTTATCACTTAATTCTGGCAGTTCTAATTTA
>JAJZJI010000077.1 GCA_021828345.1 Microcaldota archaeon | reverse complement strand
AAATGATCTGGCTCTATTACCTTTAACATCTCATTGCCTGTTATTATAGAGGTTGTTATACCAAGCGTGCTGCTTATTCCAGACATTAAATCTCTTGCACGCTGCTGCACGATGCTTGTTGCTTCGTATTCTTTTGTTCCTGATGCGGATACAGATGCATATAACATTAACTCAAAAGACTGCTCAATAGACATCCTCTCCATCATATTGCGCCACATGGTAGCTCTGCCTTTTGCATTATCAAGCTCATGCTGCGGTGCATTTTTTTGCGTCAATTCTATTATCTCATTCTCTGACATATTAAGACTATCGCGTATACTTGATAGATATGCCTCTTTATCCATCACATGCAACTGTGTCGAATATCTCACAGGCTCGGTATTTATACTTATTAAACGCCCTATCTGCGCACCAAAACTCAATTTTTCGTCTACAGACATCTCCGTTGCAGAGCGATACAGTGGTATTAATATGAACGTAGTTGCAATAAACTCCTCACCTATCTTTCTTACTATTGCATCATTACTACCAGCAATCCAATATGGCTCTTGCACATCGAGTGTTATATTTCTTTTGCGCTGCTTGAATAGAGGCATCATTATATATGTATAATATCTTGTTGCGAACGCTAAAACATCTAAAAATATCGCTAGTATGTAAATTATTATCTTTATAGGATATGGTAGTATCTGCGATGGAATTAATGCACCAGCTATTATTAGCGCAAATGCAGCTATAACTAGAATACCGAATAAGAAGATTTTCTGGTCCATTAAAGTCCATTATATATCAGAAGAAATATTTAAAAGCGTATTTAACTGCGCCAGATTGATTGCAGATATAAAATTTGGCTATACCGCTTACATAGCTTATATAAATGCACGCAATCTTCCACTTGTTTGACCAGCGCCAGACATAAAATTGGCGACTTGTACAGAGAATGCGTATGATATGCCTATTATCAAAAATGGATAAAATAGCATCATTAACCATAATCCATTCATTGCGGTCTCCACATTACTAAGCTGCAATGCGAGTGGGCTATTTGGAGATATAGAATTTAGTATACTTGCAGACCCATTGCTGAATCCACTTATTTGTGTTGTTGCGCTTGCCATATCCTTATACATAGTTGGAGCGGTGAAATAGAATGCGATCGCAAAGAGTGCAGGCATTACAAAGTAGAATGCCATCGCTATTGCTATCATCATACTACCGAGTGCACGCGTTGGGAATATCGCGCGTAATATAACGCCAGGAACAAGAAAAACTGGTATTGCAGCCACAGCAAAGAATAACAGAAGATAGTATTCTGCATATATTGCTATTATACCCTCCGCCAAAAATACACCAAGTACCTCCGCAGGCTCTATGAAAAAGATATCAAGCGGCAGGGCGACAAGATTTAATATGTTACCTACTTCAGTACCTGCTGGTGGGAATGCAACAGATATTTTTATTGATGCATAGTATGCATCAAGCATAACCACATGATATAATGATGCGAATAATATTTCCGCTTGCTGTATTGTACTTAGCATAAAATGAAATGACGTAGCAAATGGATTTATAGGCCCTACAAATATCGACGGCAATAAACCAAATAATACTGCAGCCACATACAAAAATATGCCAACTATTATTGCACTTGCTATTGCTTCATATAATTCGCCTACGCCAAAATTTCTTATGCGATCATTCTTTGTTGCAGCGCCTACCATAAATATTATTCCCGCTATAAAAAATGATATTAAAACCGCTATTAATGCTAATGGTAATTGCCCAACCCAATCGTTATATATCTGCTGATTTATCGGACAGTACCATGGAGTATTAGTTTCTACAGTCTGCTGTATGCCTTGCTGCAATAATCCACATCCGCTTGTTGAGGTGGTTGATGCGAATGCCACGTGCATAAAAATAGTCGAGAGTAGCATTACGATTAATCCTAACATCAGAACTATTTTTTGTTTATAATTATTTTTCATCACTCACACCAACCCGCTTATAAGATCCATGAAGCTTACGCGCTCACCTATTGCTTTTGAGAAATCCATAACAAATGAGTCTAATATTGTAAAGTTTAAAAATGGTATAAATGTAAGACCTGCAAAGACAAATCCCAGAGCCTCAAGTAAAAGATATATCTCACCCATTGCCGATTGATATATCTGAGATGCGGAAATCGTTATTGCTTGGAGATTTGCTCCAGTATTTGCCGCAAAATTATTTGTGCTCCATATCGTAATAAGATTAAATATTGCTATTGAAACATTTAACACCATATTACCAAATGCATTTAGCATGCCTTGAAGATTTGTAGGATTATTTAGTGTTGCAAGCAGCCCTGTTGATATAAACCCATATGTAATTGTAATTAACAGCGGATATATTATCCCAAGACCCACGCCTAATGCTATCATCGTTCCGCCAAAGCTTTTACTTATTCCAAATATCCACGCTATAACACCTATTGATATAAATAATGATAGCAATAGTGGGGCAGCAGATATTATAAGCATCTGCACCTGGTTTAAAAGCAATCCTAATATCAACGCTTCAAGTATAACTGCGGTCATGTCATCTATAGATTTTGGAGCAATTGAACTAACATCGCTCTTAAATCCGACATTAAAAACATCTGGGGGGATATTAGGCTGAATGCCAACCCCAGGGATAAGTCCCTCGACGTATGTTAGATAATATATAGTCTGCATTAGCGTTGTTGCGGAGGTAGTAAATGTTGAGAGATCGCATGCTGATGTATTAAATAATGTATTAACATTACTTGATTGACAGGTGCTTGGGAGTATGCCTGCAGATTTCAGAGCGCCAGATGGATTTGATAATAATAGAGGAGTTAGCCAGACAAATATCAGAAGAATTATAATACCAATTAATGCTTGGTATACTTGAGTTTTTGCCCAATTAAGCCCATTGTGGCTGCCTATAACATTGCTTAGCATGTAAACAAATGCAGCTATTAAAAATACTACCATAGCAGCGATTAGTGCGAATGTGTATGATCCAGTAAATGTATTATTAAATAGCTCTGAGAGCGCTGATGCGAATAATATTGCGCCCTTTGTATTATTAGTACTAGATGCAATGCCAAATATAGGCATAAGCAGCGCTATAAAAATGAATAATGGAACATATTTTTTATATCTAATTTCCATCATAGCACCTTTGAGAGCGTATTCTTTGATGAGAGGCTTGGAGCGCCAAGGAAATCTCCCATCAACTCAGTAAAATCAAGCGATATTATAAGCGAGAGTATCAATGCAAATATTGTATATATAACAGGTTCTACAGTTCCCTGTATTATTGTGTATATAAGATTAAATCCTAGAACGCCAGCCATATTTTTATATATAGTTATTACAGCGGCTAGTGGTATTGTAACACCGCGCAATATGCCAGATGATGCAAGCGTATCCATACTTGAAACGACCTTATCAAAATATGACATTGAAGGATTTATTGGCGTATATGCGCCCATCATAGCACCTAAAAGTACTGGAAACATCATATAAAATCCTATAAATAGCGCAATCAGAGAACCTCCAGCGGCACGCGTCCATGGAACAGCTCTGAGAATAATGCCAAGATACAAAAATATTGGAAATATTGCATATATTACGCCCAATACTATTATCAGCGCTATCATTAGTGTTGCAAGCATGGTTACAAATTCGAGCATCGTATTTAGTAGACTGCTCTCAAGCCCATAACCCACAAACGGTGAGAAGTTAAAACCAAAAAATCCTGGCTCTAATTCTACAGTAAAGCTGCTTACAAGCTGCAGCTCTATATTCTGTATCAAAAAGTATGTAAACACATCATTATAAACATTAAATGATGAGCTCTCAAGTAGAGTGCAATCATTTATGAACGTTGTGCGCGTATTTAGTGGATTTATATTTACTAGTCCATTTGGCGTTAATGCGGCAAACGAACCGAATAATATTAGAACTAAAAGTATAGTAACAGCTATTTCACCAAATTCAATCTTGCTAAAGTTCACAAACTTGTTTATTTTTAATGAATATCCGATAGCGTAGATCGCACCAGATACAATTGCCATTGTAAGTATTATTAGTAATGTTGTTGATAGAACGCCTGATGGAATTGTAAGCAGTTCGCTTTGTGGTATTATAGTGCTACAAAGTGTCGCAGTAGTAGGCAGTGTGGTTGCCGTATTTGTATATGATGTAATTTGGGCGCTTGCTACGTTATAGATAGATGTTGAGGCTAATAAAATAAGCAGTACTATAGAAAATAACGCGATTACACGCTTTCTTTGACTTATAGCATTTGACACTTTTATTTTTTTGCTCATATTATCATACCAAACTGCCCAGTCCTGCCATTGATGTATCGCCGCCTAACAATCCTGATAGTCCTATAATGCCAGATAGTGTTATTATAAGATTCATTATAGGAAGCCAGTATGCGGGTATTCCTATTATACCATATGCATTCATTATCATAAATAACATATTCTCCGAACTTTGTTCATTGCATGTATTTGATATGTATAAGGATGGAACTCCTGATGGGAGTGTACTTGTACTTCTTAAAAACATCAATACCGTGCTTATTGATGAGGTTATTGGATTTAAGAATGTTGCAGTATTAGAGAGCTCGCTGAGTAGCGATCCGTATTTTGCTCCGTCTGTAGGCCAACAATTATTTGTTGTCGCAATCGCCTGCAGACTTGGTTCTGAGAAGAAATTAAGGTTATATGGAGTACTACCATCAAGCCCTGCAGGTAATTCTGTAAGCGTATTTGTAGTTGAATAATTTGTGCCATATGCGTTTCCTATTGCACCAGATCCGAATATAGGATTATTATTTATTAAGCTTATAATTCCAGTTACCGGATTTGTTGTAATCTGCCCGGCAGTTGTTGTAATGCCAGAGGGTACGCTTAAAATATTAAGAGAATTCTGACTCACTTGGTTATTTAGGCCATGTCCTATAGTTAAATATTCCATAGAGAATATAAGAGGATAGAAGAATAATACGCCGATGGCAATAGCAATGAATAAACCTCCAATTTTTCTGGTATATGGGAATACTCTTGCCAATATACCGATGAATAATAGATATGGCCAGATATCTAACATCGTCGATATTAAAAGCAGTTGCCCTATGAATGACTCTAATGCGGAGGTTAGTAGAACCCCAAGCGTTCTCATAATATTGTAGAGCATACTAAAACCCGCATAAGGCTTATAAGAACCAACGACCGTAAGCAATGGAGGATTTACAAAGCTAAGTGGTGGTAACAAACATGATAAACCCTCTCCTGGAGCGCCTTGCAGGCAGAATTCGTATGTAGGTGATAAACCTTTCAAATAGCCTATGTATGAATCCAATACAAAATACGAATTTATGTTTGTTGCGGTCTGGTTTGTAAGATTTGCGGTTATTACACCCGTTGCGGCTAGAGGATAGTTTAGTGTGGATGAGAAGGATGGTGCAATATCTTGGGCATATATATAACTGCATAATCCTGAGAATGATAATCCATTAATACCAGATAAAAATGAGTATGTTGTAAGCCCCGTAGGATTTAATTTAAGTATATTTAAATTACTATTTAATTCTAAATTCGCGCATGTTAATGTCATACTGGTAGGTGATAGACCGCTATTGCTTAATGATGATACAAAAGCGCTCCCATATGTACCGAGTGCGCCTACTATTATAACCATTATTATTACCGTTCCAACTAATTGATAAAATTCGCTTATAGCGCCCGCCTTCCACTCAGAACTATTTATTATTGAACTTATCATATACCACAAGGATATAATCATAGAGTCCGCTAAAATCGCTATTAATATTATAGGTATGAATTCATTACCCACACTGCTTACATCAGATGAGGTTATCACATAATTGCCAAGCGATATTATTTTATATAATGTAGCTGAAATATCTAACATATCATAAACCTCTCCAGAATGAACC
>JAJZJI010000076.1 GCA_021828345.1 Microcaldota archaeon | reverse complement strand
AAAAAGATTCTCATCTATATTAAAAATATAAATTTTCTGTTGATAGTATGAACGACGATATAAATTTCTCTGATCTATTTGCTTTGACAAAGATAACATCTGATTCTGTTGTTGAAAAATTTGGGGGTATAATAAACTCATCATTTTTTGATGCGGCAAATATTTTAGGCGGTTTAAAATTGAGCGGACTTATTGATTTTGGCACAACACTTGGGAGCCAAAACCCAATAGTTGTAACGCAAAACGGAAAAGAATTATTACAACAGGTATCAGCAAGGGCAAATGATCCTTTTGATAAACTAGATATGAGTATATTAAATCAATTATCCAATGGAAAAAAATCTGCAAATGATGTATCATCTTCGATAAATGTGGCGCACAGGGATATGAAATTTCATTTATACAAACTGCTTATGCAAGGATACATATCAGCGGAGTTTCGAAATGGAATATTAAACGTAATGCTTACTGAAAAAGGATTTATGCAAGCAAAAAATGGCATACCTGCAAGTGTAGCGCCACAAATGCAAAGTGAACCGCAGATAAATAAAAGTGCAATTCCGCCGCAGCCATACGCACCACAGCCAATTACAAAACCAGAACCTACTACGCAAAAAATACAACCAATAACAAATGCTACTGCCCCAATGCAAAATGATATAAAAATACCAGAATTACACATGGATGCACAGACACAGCAACAAAATGCACAGACGGCTGCGCCTATGACCAATAATCCGGATATATCACTTGTTCCTAGCAAACCAACTACGAGTAAACTACCTTATATTCTGGTAGTTATTGCAATCATATTTTTGGTGGTAGTTGTAATGATGAGATTTAATATAATTACTATATAAGTGTATTTTATGGAAAATAAACTTATGGATTATATGAAAGCAAAGGAACTACTTAACCATTATAATGTGAGATCAGTTGATAGCCAGTATATAAATAATGCCGCTGAGGCAATAAATTTTTCAAATGGAAAGTCTATTGTACTTAAAGTACTTACTCAAAAAGCATTACATAAAACAAAGAGCGGACTTGTTGAATTAAATCTTGTGAGTAATAAGGAGATAACAAACGCATATGAGAGATTAATAAAAAAAAGTGCGCAATATAAGCCATATAAGATATTAGCACAGCACATGGTTGATTATAATAGTAATAATATAGAAATTATTATAGGGGGTAGAAAGGATCTGCAATTTGGCCCGCTCGTACTGATAGGACTTGGTGGCATATATGTTGAAACGTTCAGAGATTTTGCGCTGCGCATATGTCCGATAAATAAACATGAAGCACTTAGTATGATAGATGAATTAAAATCTGGTAGTGTAATAGCAAAAAATGAGCGTAGTAAGGAGATGATTGCTAATATTTTAATGAACGTTTCTAAATTAATGACAGAAAATAATATTAATGAACTGGATCTAAATCCACTAATACTGCATAATAACACATACAGCGCAGTTGATCTTAGAGTGCTAGTCTGATGGTGTTTTTATGGATAATAGATACAAAAATTTTAATTATATGATGAACCCTAAAAGCGTTGCTATAATTGGAGCATCAAATAATCCCGATAAGGTAGGACATGTAATACTTCAAAATTACATTGATGCTGGATATTCTGGAAAATTATATCCAGTTAATATAAAAGATGAGGGTAGCATACTTAACATTAAGGCATATAAGAGTGTTACAGACATAAAAAATAGCATAGATCTCGCTGTCATTGCGGTGCCTGCAGAAATTGTACCTAATATAGTAGAAGAATGTGGCAAAAGCAAGGTCAAGTCCATTATTATAGTAAGCGGTGGGTTTGCCGAAATAGGCGCAGTTGATTTACAGAATAGAGTAGGAGCTATTGCAAAAAAATATAATATACCAGTATTAGGCCCGAATTGCTTAGGTGTTATGGACCCTAGAACAAGAGTTGATACACTATTTCTACCTGCATTTAAAATAGACAAACCAAAAATTGGTGGAGTTAGTTTTGCATCGCAAAGTGGAGCTGTAGGAAGTTCAGTACTTGATATGATATCTGGAGAGGGATTTGGACTTTCAAAATTTATATCTTATGGAAACGCAATAGATTTAGATGAGGTCGATATATTAAATTACTTAGGAAATGACAGCAATACAAAAGTAATAGTCTTTTACATTGAGGGCGTAAAACGTGGCAGAGAATTTATGGACAGCGCAAAAAAAGTAAGTATGAAAAAACCTATAGTGGTAGCAAAAGGCGGCAGAACTAATGCTGGATCTAAAGCGGCGCATTCACACACGGCATCACTTGCTGGCAGCTATGAAGCATATAGAGCCGTTTTCAAACAAACCGGTATAATACAGGCAAATAGTTTAGGTGAAATACTTAATTTTTCAAAGATATTTGATACACAGCCATTATTACATGGAAATAAGATTGCTATAATAACAAATGGTGGTGGAACGGGTGTTATGGCAACGGATGCATTATATGATAATAAATTAGAACTACCTGAATTAAATGAGAATGCAATAAACAAATTAAAAAAAGTAATGCCACCGATAGTCAATGTTAGACTGCCACTAGATATGGCGGGTGATGCTGATGATAAAAGATTCAGTGCAGCATTAGATGTTATGATTAATGATGATAATATCGATGCAATAATGGTCATTGCATTATTTCAAACTCCTGGAGCGGATTCACGTGTTGCAGCAACACTCATACATTATGGTATTATGATGAAAAAACCTCTAGTAGTTGTAAGTCCTGGGGGTAGTTATACGCAGGCACATAAAAATATGATGGAGAGTTCTGGCATTCCTGTTTATTCATCGCCTGAAGATGCCGCTCGCGCACTTGCAGTTTTACATAAGTATACAGAATTTAGAGTGAATAAATGAAAAATATTGATAATATAATAAAAAATGATAAAAAATATTTTTTATCCACCACGCGCGGTGATTATAAATTTGTTGCTGATTTTGGAGAGAATGAATTTGTCTTTGATGTAAATGGAAAAAAACTAATAGATTTCTCCAGTTTTATATCCGTTTATAATTTAGGAGTAAATGGTAATTATCAAATACGAAAGGGCATAAAGGACCAAGTAGATAAACTAATGCATGCCGCATTTACCGATTATTATGCTGAATTGCCAATAGAATTTGCGGCAAAGCTGCTTGAATTCATGCCAAAGAGCCATGGACGCATGTTTTTGTCCAATTCAGGTACGGAAGCAAATGAGGCTGCAATAAAATTTTCTAAAATATTTACAAAGCGCCAGTATACAATGGCCTTTTACAATGGATTTCATGGAAGAACACATGGATCATTAGCGTTAACATCTTCAAGGTATATACATAGGCAGCATTTTGGTCCTTTTCCAAACGTAGTACATGTACCATTTGCATACTGTTATAGGTGCCCATTTAATCTTGAGTATCCTGGATGTGGACTTGCATGTGTGGACCATATAAGAAAATACCCGTTAGCTAAGGAGGTTCCGCCAAAGGAGGTAGCATCCATATTTTTTGAACCAATACAAGGAGAAGGGGGTTACATTATACCGCCAAAAGATTATTTTAAAGAGTTAAAGAGCGTTGCTGATGATATAGGAGCATTAATGATATCTGATGAGGTTCAAGCGGGATTTATGCGTACAGGAAAATTCTTAGCATTAGATAATTTTGAAATTGATGCTGATATATATTCAATGGCAAAAGCAATTGGAGGGGGATTACCATTAGGTGTTACTGTAGTTAAAAAATCACTTGGTGATATACCAAGCGGAGCGCATGCAAGTACATTTGGTGGCAATCTTTTATCTGTAAGAGCTGGAATAGAATCATTAAATTATATGAAAAAAAATAAACGAGCATTAGTTGACGGTATAAAAAGAAAGGGACATTATGTAATGAAAAGACTTAATGAGATGAAAGAGAATTACAGTATTGTTGGAGACGTACGTGGTATTGGACTTATGATTGGAGTTGAACTAGTAGTAGACAAAAAAACAAAAGAGCCAGCCACTAAGCAGAGAAATGCAATAATAAAAGAAGCATTCGATAGAGGACTTCTACTTTTACCCGCGGGTGAATCAACAATAAGAATAATACCGCCATTAACTATACATGACAAATCATTGGAATATGGAATGAATATCATTGAGGAGCTCATATCGAAACATTCAATCAAAAATTAGTTGATATTCTGTCTGCTAAATAATGATCTGATAATAAGTTTTAGATTGCTTGCCTCTCTTAACCGTCTATAGGAATATTTAAACCATTCTGTCCCGTATGGTATATATATTATCATTTTGTGTCCTGAATTTGCAAGCCTTAATGCTTCCATATTTCTTATCCCATTTAACATTGCATATGTAACATCGCGTTTATATTTTTTATTAAGCAATTCGGACAGTTTTATCATGTTTAAGTCATGCGTAGCCAATATAAAATATTCGGATTTCTTAAAAAGATATAACATGATATCTGAATAATTTTTTGTCACCGCCTCCCTGTTTTCGAATGCAATTTTTTTGGATTCTTTATACGCACCTTTTACAAGTCGAATGTATCCTTTATGTTTTACTATTCTTTTTACATCATTCATGCTGCGTTTAAGATATGACTGTATACATATGCCAGTATTTTTTGAAGATATTTTTGATAAATACAGATCTATTGTTTGATCAACATATTGATGCTCTTCCATATCAAGCCATACAATTATATTATATTTTTTTGCAGTTTCCACTATTTTAGAATAATTTTTATAGAGCTCAGATTTGTTATATAAAAGACCTATCTGCGTCGGCTTAATCGATATTGATGAATTTATATTACTCTGATTTATCTTTTTTATTAATTTTAAATATTCATCTACATTATTTTTTATATTTTCATCATTAGAGTAATTTTCTCCTAAAAAATTTATCATTGAGGATATGTGCCTTTTTTTTAATTTAAATGATACATTTATTGCATCAGTAGATAATGGACCTGCTATCCACCTACTTGCAAATACACGTTCAATTAAATAATTAAATTTCATTAGATATAAAGACAATTCAAAGATTAATAAACTTACTCAAAAAAAAGAAAATAAAGAGTTTTATTTCTTTATCCTATTTGTCCAAGCAAAAAGAGCGCCTAGCATACTATCGATCAAATCAAGCGTCTGCTTATCCACTATTTTGCCCTCTTTTACCTTTTCGTGTACATGTGAGATTATTACTTCTGGTCTATTTATTATATGGGCATTTAATAGCGGAAATATCTGCTTTAAATGGTTTTGGGCGCGATATCCACCTAGAGGACCTGGTGATGAGCTGACAATTGCTATAGGTTTTTCCTCAAAAGAATTATTTCCATAAGGCCTTGTTGCCCAATCTATTGCATTCTTTAGATATCCAGGTATGGAATAATTATATTCAGGCGTTACTATTACAAGCGCATCTGACTCCTCTATATTTTTCTTAAATTTCTTGACATTCTCTGGAGCATTTTGCTCGCTGTCCTGATTAAATATAGGTATGTCGGATATATTGTACTCACTTATCTTCATCTCAGTATTTGATTTTCCAGCTATTGTAGTAGATATCGCTTTTGTGAAAGAATCCTTTCTAAAGCTATATCCAAACACTAGAATTTTTATCTGCTTGGTCATTTTAACACTTAATTATTTTTTATTTGCTCTATGCGTTCTGATACGCCTTTTGCTTCTCTTTCCAAATAGTCCTTGTACTCTTGCAACATCTCTATTTTTTCCTCTTTTGTCAAAAATTTTCTCATTTCTACAAATTCACAATTCATATATACACCTTGTCCGTATAGGACATACTATATATTAGTATACAATAAATATTTAAATATATATGATGACCTATATATTAAATGTGATATGCAATGGAAAAACATATGTGCGACATGCGCGGATTTTTGAGCTTCCAAATATTATGGATTTTATCAAAAAATAGCAGGTGCGTCGATGATAT
>JAJZJI010000075.1 GCA_021828345.1 Microcaldota archaeon | reverse complement strand
CCTTCTTCTGCGATAGTCTGTGGATTTGGTCTCTTAGTTTGTCGTATTTTGTTAAGTTATGTTTTATAGGCATAACATTAACCCATTATGAGTTATCACTCAAAGGTCCTCACACTAAAATCAGAATAAGAGTATTTATATCTTTCTCTTTTAATTCTAAATTTTATCTCGTTAAAATAATTTTAACATTATTTGTATTTTACCAATCAATTAGCATATTTATGTTATTCCGTTAATAGTTCAATTTAGCAAGGAATTTAAATTTTAACTGTTATTGCTTTTTGTGATTTAGTGGCGATCTTCAATATATTTGGAAAAAAAGATGTTAGTAGTGATATTACGAAAAATATACCTTACGTTATTGCGACAGAATTTACTCCATATAAATTATATTCGAATAAAAAAAGTTCTGTCACAATGTCAATAAAACTAAAAAATAATACAAATGAGGCATTGCTGACCTCGATGGTTATAGAGTTACCGCAAAAACTTGGATTTGACCAAGTGGGCGTTGCAAAGCAAAAAGAGATTAGGGTTGGAAAATTAAATCCTAGAGAAGAAAAGATTTTAAATATAGATATATTCAGCAACATTGATGCTGATGCGGGAGATTATACAATAAATCTTACAGCAATAGCACATTATCTAGATTATGGCCATGTAATAAACTCCGTTAGAAAAAGAACATTAATAGGGGTAGTCTAAGATTTTGGAATCTGCTCTTTTTGTGTAATGATTTCATCAGTTTTTTGTCGCTCTGATATTATTCCATATATGCCGGATATATAACCGGCAATCTTAATACCCTTTTCCGTTAAACTTAATGTTTTTATCTTCCCATGCTTCTCGCTCTTAATAATATTTAACCTCTCACATGTGTTTATAAAATTGCATGCATGGACATATGTAGTATTTGCACTCTTGGCAAGATTTGCTATATACCATTTCTGCGTATTGTCACTTAATATAGTAAGTATTTTTGCCTGTTTTTCTTTCAATATTATACTAGACATACTATAACCTATAATTTTAAAATATTAAACTATTATCTCCGTTTTTGGCATCTCATTATTTGGTAAAAACTTTCTTATCCTTATCCAATTAAATGATATTGGTAGTATTGGATTATCCCTACTCTCTATAGCGGATGGATCTCCAAGTATTATATAATATGTACCTCCCATAACAGCATATACACTTGAGCGCATATCATAATTTATGTATTCGAATAATTGTTCTTGTGTTGCGGATATACCAAATATGTAATCTTTGTCATAATTTATTTTATACATATTGTGTTCATTTTGTATATTAAAACTTTTGCCATCCTCTGCGCCATTTGATGCAAGCACCGTCAAATCCGCATATTTTTTTGATAATGAATTGCATAACAGCATAACAGCAGGCCTTGTGATCGCCTTTGCATCGCCCATGTGTCTTGACCCTGATATAGATATGCCAGATGCTGCCACATCATGCATATAGCTAAAGCGTACTGATGCCTCTAGTATATAATTTGATGGATTATACATACATTCATTTGTATATACTGATCCGCCATTTATTTTAAGCCCTTTATTTAGCACATAATCACATTTAGATGAATTTAACCACTCAGATTGTAGATAATTAAGCCCAAAGTTCCAGTATTCATCAAATATGGATGACCCATTATCCATGCTTCCGTATTTTTCAGTAATATTTGGTGCAATTCCATAATTATCATCATTTTTTGAGTCCATGGCTAAAAAACCAAGATTTATATCAAGATATGATGATGCATTTATTTGACTATTTATAAATACCCAAAACACCATATTACTAAGGTCTTTTTTTGAATATGACTCAAGCCATGACTTTATAATCTTCCCGTCAGAGTCAAAAAAGAGCATATTGCCCATGTCTTTATTTATATATTTTTTGTAATAAGACATATCTAATTTGAGCATCTGCTGATAATTTTGAAGCGTACTTGTCGTTTGATTGTTTGTTATACGTATCGTTATATATTTTAAAACGCCTATAGGTATTTTTTTAGTTTTAGATTCTATTTGAGCATCTTTTATAGAACGTACCATTTTTAATTTGTTATCATAAATGTGTATTATGATAAATACTATAATTAACACTATTATAATTACAATAGATAACAGCGCGGATATTGGATTATTACTAATTAAAACAGCTGAAGAATTATTTTTGGATTGATTCTGAGCACTTTGAGCAAATGCAATCGCATAGACTGTGGATAAAAAGAATAATTGCATAATCAGCATGCCGACAATACGCCCTATTATCGGTCTTTTTGTTATAATCATGCGATTCCTCTTTTATTTTGAGAGGTTCTTTATTATGTATGTACTTATTAACCCAAATGTAATTATCACTAATATTAGCTCCATACCAACCATATTAGAAGCGCTTGTATACACAATAGCTGAACCCGTTGAATAGTTGCCCAAATATGTAGGTGGTGTAACTACAGTAGGAGCAGTATTTGCTACATATAGATGGGTTTGATTGATATTAAATATTGAAAAGTTGCCTAAAATATAATTTACAGGATTATAATAATTAGCACTGCTTGATATGCGATATTCACCTAGTATTGAGTTGTTATTTATATTAAGGTACATACCATAAAGATAGGCACCTCCATTATATTGCGGCTTATTACTTAAAATTGCCCTTACAACAGTATAACCAGACTGATTTGTCGCATTTTGGGCATATCCATATGTTATATACGAATAGGTAAATCCATTATATGGTAAACCGTGTGATTGTGCGTATGTACTGGCGTTAGATGAGGATATGCTAATGTAATAAGGCATTGAAGGCCCAAAATATACAATATGTGTATCATTTATTATACCGACATAAGTATTAAGTGCCAAAAATGGAAGATTTGGTACTATAATTCCCGTAGTTGTGGTGGAATTTGTTGTAAAGGGTATATTATAAGAAAAATATACATACGTTATATTTACACCGTTATATGTAACCGTATGCACATTTTTATAAGACATATAATTATCAAAATATGTAACGCCTACTTTTGATACTATAAAATTCTTTGCCAATGTTATCGAACTATTAAGCATAACATTTGAACTTTTGGGACCATTAACAGTATTATTAAGTGCAACAGCATTGCTTGCCATTGCAAATCCAAAGCTAAAAAGCATAATTGCCACAAATAAGAATGGTATGCGGGCTACATATCTATTAGTTATCTTCATGTAAACGTTTTTCTATTACAATTATCATCTAAATATCTTTCTATTTTTTGAACATAGCTAATTATATGTAAAATAACCATTGTGATGCGCTTATAAGTATTGTAACTAATGCTATATATAGCAAAATTTTCACAATCCTCTTATCTTTTATATTTGTATTATATATCCACATTCCATCAAATAACGGCAGTGGTAGCAAATTTATTACAGCAACCAGAAAATTTAGCATAAAGGATATCGCAAAAAGCGTATACAAAAAGTACAATATTGATGGATATATACCGCTTGCTATTGCAGTATCTTGGTATAAATTAACCCCTATTAATCCGCGCTTTGTGCCATTTACTGCTATTGCTTTTATTAAATATGAACCATTATTTGTAGTTACATTAACAATTGATCCGGGGGTGTCCATTGCAGATGCATTCTCAAGCGAGGATATGTTGTTAATTGGATAACCATTCCATTTCAATATATGCATATTAGGCTTTAGTATGCCATATGCAGGATAATTTTGCGATACTGAAGAAATAAATATACCATTATTTACCATTATAGTAGGAAGGCCATAATTAAATGTGACAAATAGAAGAACAAAAAATATTATCATTAATACAAAATTTGATGATATTCCAGCGGCAAATATTTTTGTCTGCCTTATCGAATCAAGGCGCTTTACCTCCTTATCATTTGGTTCTGCAAAACCACCTATAGGTATTATGCCTAAAAGCACAATGCCAACGGATTTTAATTTAACCTTTGCGCGGCGCGCAAGAACGCCATGTGAGAACTCATGCACTATCAATATTATAGCAAGGGATATTATTCCTGCAGCTAGAGGCAGATCTATTCCCGGAATTATAGGAGCAACGCCAGGAACATTATTTGTCACATATGAAGTTTGTGGGGACCCTGCTGCGGCGCTTGTCAAAAACAAAAATATGCCATTTACTACAACCCCTGCGTTATATATCAATCCAAAAAATAAATATCCTGAAAAGCCCGTAACTATAGATATGACCAATAGCGCGATGAGTGAATAATTTATGCCATATTGCGCTGGTGCACTAGAACTATTTGAGAGTGCGGATTGTATCTGTGGCAGCTGTATAAACTGTATTGCAACGGCAAGATAAGGCAATACAAATTCCGTTATTAATATAATTGATATTATCCCAAATAGATATGTTTTCTTATTTATGCGCCCCTTCAATAAGGGATAACTTAAAAGTCCAAAACCTAATACTAATCCCCACATAGGGAGCTCTTCCCAAAATTTACCACACATTTTTGATAATTTATCTATGAAATTTATGCCGCGTTTGGTTCCTATTATATATATGAATCCAATGCCATAGGATCCTGACATTCCCTTAAAATGGCCTATGCGCTTGATAATTATTCCGATTATAACTAAAGAGAATATTGCGAGTATCCACTGCATAATATAACCCAAAAATGCAGCATAATACAGCGACCATAGTATAGCAAAACCGATAATCGTAATTGCAATAAGTATAATATAATTTGATCGACTCATTACCACATTATCTGATTGGATTGTTAATTTTTTAGGAATTCTACGCTCTGCCACGAAATAAACCTATACTAATAGAAAGAGCAACAATTTATAGGCTGTGCTAATTAAGGCTTTTTATTTGTAAGCTAATTTATTTATTGCGCGAATACAAGTCCTTTATTGATGAGAGGAGCATTGTAGTATATTCATTATTTGGCAACTTATTCATATTCTCCTCCACTGCTATTTTTGCAAGCTCGCCATATTTCTTTGCCACATCTTTTGCATAATCTATACTATTATACTTCTTTATCAATTCCAATAAGAAATTTATTTCATCTGACGTTTTATCCTTTCTTGATTTTGAGTATATAGCATCTATGCGTCCTTTCTCTGCTGCTGTTGCATTCTTATATGTATTTAACATTATAAGTGTGACTTTTCCTTCATATAAATCACCAAGGTTCTTTTTCCCAAACACCTTCTCATCCGCTATTATATCTAAAATATCATCCGTTATCTGAAATGATATACCGCCAGGAGTCCCTATCTTCTTTAAAATCTCAAGCGTGGAATCGGGCTGATTTGCTGCTATTGCACCCACCTGAAGCGGACCATATACTGTATAGTAACAAGTTTTACTATCGACAACCTTAAAATAGAAATCTTCTGACACTTTGGATAGATTTTTTATATCATAAATAAAATTATTCTCTATATACTGCCCCTCCATTGTATATGCAAGCATATCATAAAATTTCTCATATATTTTATTGCCGTTCTGAACGCCATACTTTAGTATATAATCTTTCAGCATACGCCACATTGCTATCTGACCCACATTAGTGGCATTCATTGTATGTATCCAGCCATAAAGTTTATGGGCAGCCGGCTTGCCCCTTCTTAGTTCAGAGTCATCCTCAACATCATCTTGCATAAGTATCCAGTCTTCTGATAATTGCATTGCTGATGCTGGCAGCCGCAGCTGCTCAGTGCTTACGCCAAACATTTGACCTGTCAATAATATTAGCCCTGGACGCCTATAGCTTCCCTGCCTATCTATATAATCACGCATAATACTATAATGGGCCTTTGGCTCTTTTATCTGCACATAATCGCATATGGTAGAATATACCATTTTTTTATGCTCTGCTATGTATTCCTTGAAGTCCATAGAATCAGATATATTTTAAGTTACCTGTATTAAAGCCTTTTCATTGGACTTCGTTATTTGTTTATTTTAC
>JAJZJI010000074.1 GCA_021828345.1 Microcaldota archaeon | reverse complement strand
ACCGCAATGAATGGATTATGGCTTATGATGTTATTTTATCCCTTTTTGATAATAGGTATATCTTATGCCTTTTCGGTACAAGTTGCCAATTTTATGTCGGGCGCTGGTCAATCAAGCGGAAGATTGCGTGCATTCATATAAAATAAGCATATGTATGCTTAAATTTTATATCGGCAATTGCGTTAAGTGAAGTTAAATACTCTTTTAAATATTTCTTCTGATATATAATGGACTTTAATGGACCAGAAAATCTTTTTATTCGGTATTTTAGTTATAGCTGCATTCGCGCTAATAATAGCTGGCGCATTAATACCCTCACAGATATTGCCTTATCCTATAAAAATAATAATTTACATAATAGCGATATTTTTAGATGTTCTTGCATTTGCAACAAGATATTACACATACATAATGATGCCCTTATTTAAGCAGCGCAAGAAAAATATTACACTTGATGTACAAGAACCATACTGGATTGCTGGTAGCAATGACGCAATAGTAAGGAAGATAGGCGAGGAGTTCATTGCGACTACATTTATATTAATACCATTATATCGATCTGCAACGGAAATGTCTGTTGATGAAAAATTAAGTTTTGGGGCACAGATCGGCCGTTTAATAAGTATAAATACTGAGCCTGTGAGATACTCAACGCAATTGCATGTAATGGACAAGGAGGCATATTTATCAAGTATACGCGATAGCCTTAATATGTCAGAGAACGAGATAATAGAATTGACGCAAAAAAATGCATCGCAGCATGAAATTGATAATGCAAAAGGCAGGACTACTATGTGGCGCAATATGATGGAGAGAATGTCTATTGAGCAGTCGTTTGAGCTTGTGTTATACGCATCGGTATCCGCATCAGGTACAAAGGAATATGAGGCGACAAGCATCGTGCAGCAACGCGCAAGGGATTTAATGTCAGGAATAAGCAGCACGCTTGGTATAACAACCTCTATAATAACAGGCAATGAGATGTTAAAGGTAATAGAGCCAGATCATTTGATACCATATTCAAATGTAAGAAAGCAGATAAATGCAAATATATCAGGTGAGCAGAATGGATGAGATGAGTATAGTATATATGGCGGTAACATCGGTAGTGCTTCTAATAGCTCTTGCAATGGCCCCATATGCTGCTCCAGGCCTTCTCTTCTATATTATACTATTTTTTATTGTGATAGCACTTGTTATAATTGCTATACTAAATTGGGCGGACTTTTTGATATTCCCATTGGTTATGGGCAGGCTTGGCATAATATTTGAGCCAGTGAAAGGTTATACTATATCAAAGAATCAGGAGGCTGTAATTAAGCATGTGGGTGAATTATATTATGCAACTGGATATATAACTGCAAATTTATATCCATATGAATTTAAGCAGGAATTTAGCGATCAGGAGGTTCAGCAAAAAATAGTGAATGCTCCTGATGTATGGGAACGCGCAGTTTCGAGTATTGATTTTCCATTTAAATTCCATGTGCTCTCTACAGGTAGAGATGTGCAGAAGGCAAGAGATGAGCTTGAGGGAAAACGTTCATATCAAGAGTTTCAAATGTCAAGGATGATGCAGAATTCAAAAGGAAATGAGATGGGGATTGTTGATGTGCAGAGGAAGATAAATATACTCCAGGCAAAGATGGATAGGTTATCGCATGGCGAGAAGCCAATATCTACAATCATGTATATAGAGACGGCGTCAGTTGGGGTTACTGAGAAATCAGCCCTGGACAATTTATCTGCGCAAATAGAGCGTCTGCAGGTTGCAATGAGCTCTATGGATATACAATTAATACGCGTTGTTGGCAGGGAATTATATACACTATTTAATTTTACATTCTCGCTACCGACAAGTTATATGCAGGCCGCGAGTTATTTTGATTTGCAGGGTTGATAAAATGACACTAATGAAATTTCAAAATATAATGAGCAATGAGATAGCAAAGAGGGTATTCGTTACGCGTCCGCCAGAGCCTCCGGCAAATATATTAATTGGCGATCCCCTAAAATCTGTGTATATAGGAACCACAAAGATGTTTAAGGTTCCATTCACTTGGACATATGCTAATTTGACAAACCCTCATATAGCTATTGTGGGTATAACAGGATCCGGAAAGAGCTATTTTGTAAAAACTTTTCTTGTACGCGCAAATTATGTATGGGGCACAAGCGCGGTGATAGTTGATTGGGCAGGTGAATATAAGGCATGGGTAAAGCAGAGTGGCGGCACTATTGTTTCGCTCGGAAAGGGTGCGTACATAAATATAATGGATCTATCTGGTATGAAGCCGCTAGATCGTGTCAAACAGATAATGAATTCATTTGAGCTTTTGACTGACATATCCGACTTTCCAGAGCAGAAGAGGCTTACTGAAGAGGCAATAGAGCAGGCATACACTAATATGGGATTTAATGTATCTGAAAAACCACTTGCAGGAAAGGAGGCGCCAACGCTAAAGGATGTTATAACGTTATTTCAAGAGAAACTGCAGGATGGTACGTATGAATATCCCGCAGAGCTTGAAAATGCTATATATAGGCTTAGGCAGTTCGCGCGTGAGGGTGAAGACTATTTTGCCAGAAAAAGCACTATAGATCTAGGACAGCTCGCATCATCAGGCCTTGTAGACATAGATTTATCCGGTCTTCCAGATGAACGTTTCAGGGCGCTTGCTGCACTTTTTATACTACAAACATTAAAAGAGAAGATGCGTTTTGAGGGGTGGAGCGAATCCAAAGGGCTTAAGACTATAGTGGTGCTTGATGAGGCATGGAAGGTGGCTAGCGATAATAGGAGCGATGCTATAACAATAGTTAGAGAAGGAAGAAAATACCAGTTTGGTTTGATTGTCGCATCCCAAAATCCTACTGATATAAATGAGGCAATATTCTCAAACGTCGGCACAACATTTATACTAAGAATAAAATTTGAGAAGTTCATAAATTATATACAAGGATCATTAAATTTCTCAGATTTTATAAGATCTGAAATAACCAAATTCGGTGTAGGGCAGGCTGCAGTAGAAATGGCGTTTCAGACAGCAATAAGATTCCCTGAGACCTTCATATTGGAAAAGATTTATGGTGAAGAGCCGCTTTCCGTATATAATATTGAACTAAATGGTGTATTAACACAAGCTGAAATAGCTGCAAATATAATATCTAGGGAATACCAATTTGAGACAAATGAATTTAAGAATATACTAATAGAGTATAAGTTCTCTGCGGAGGATATTAATGCAATAATTGGAGAGTTTGACCAAAAGAGCAGGAATGTTGGTATAATAGATCTTCTTGTTCTATTTAGGCAATTTGGCATGAACAGTAATGACATGGTACGCTTTTTAAAAGGGCTTGGCATTGACGATTCATTAATATCCCGAATAATAACAAGGGTGGGCAAGAATGGATGATAATAATACATTTTCAATAAATAGATTGGATTTAAGAAGGGTATTGCTTAATTTGGGTTTATCTGAGAAGAATATTGCCAGTTTATTTTCAATGATGGAAAAAAGCCACAGACATATAAATGCGATAACGCTTGCATCAACGCTTGAAAAGATGGGCATTACGCGCGATAGGATAAAAAATGTATTTAGGCGTTTTGGTATGAGTGATACACGCATACATAGAATAATGAATCAAATAGATGAGCAGCGTATAATTAACGAGACCGGAAAATTATATGAAGCAACGCTGGACAATAGTTGATTTAAATGGTAAAAAATATTAATGAACCTAGATGTATAATGTGCGGGAAGGCAATAGACGGCGTCGAGGTAAAGAATGATTACGTATTAGATGCGATACGTTTTTTTAATAGAAAGATTTTGCATAAATATAGAAATTATAAGCTTGTGGTATGCAAGGACTGCTACCTAAAATATAACAAGGGAAGAAAGGGGTTTGTTAAAAAACAGGCAACATATATTGGAATTGGGGTAATATTCGCGATATTTTTAATGATAGGTTCTGGGGGCAATTTATTAGCGCTACTTTATGGAATAATTGTCATAGCATTTATGTATGTGCTTTCATTGATTAGTTATCTACCAGCATTAAAAATAAGTGATGCTAACATACATCTACCAAAGAATGAAATTATAAAGAAAAAGCAGAGGTTTAATAAATTTTAATTTGTCTTAATGTTGATGCTATGGCTGATCAAAATATTGGTGTTATAGAGCCAAATGTTGATATGTTCTCATTCAACGGCACAATGAAAGGAAGCTTCGACGATCTTTCCAGGCGGCTATCAACATTACAAAATTTCTCGTTAAAGAAGATTCCAAACGGAATAATGTTATATTATGTGGAGAGTAGGGACATACAAAAAAAGCCATTTCTTTTTCAGATAATAAAATTTAGCAATAGCAATGTTGAAGTTGATTACTCAATACTAAAAGATTCCAGTGAAAAGCTAAGAAAGCTGCATGTTTTAAGGGGCTTTATAGGGATTATATCGCTGATAACAGACATATTCATAATAGATAATGTAAGCTTATTCCAGTATATAGATTCTGCAATAGATGACACAGTATCATCATTATCTAAGAGCTACAGCGTGCTTTTCAACAATTATGATTCACTGCTTGCAGAGTACAGGGAGATGCGCCGCTTAAATGTTGAACTGAGCAGCTCAAATAAAAATTTGACCGTGGAATCGGCAAGATTAAATACTGAGAACGAGCAGCTAAAAGGAAGATTAAAAGAACTTGAGAATTATTCGGACGAGTCCTTAATGGTCATAGTACAGGATTGGATAGAATCACATGATAATACTATAGATATAAATGAATTTTCTAAAACCTATAAAGTTGTGCAGCCGCGCGTGGAACAGATACTCAACAAGATGGTAACATCTGGCTATATAGAGGCTAAGGGCTGAGCTGATGATATATAACATAAAAATAAAAAAGCATATTCGGAATGTAAAAATATATACGATAGTTAAAAAAATGAATACAAAAAAGAATAATTTTATTACAGCTATTTTCATGAAAGCGTTTTCAGGTAAGAAAAAAGATGGTGAATATTGAGCATGGCTGGATTCGATATAAAAAAGCCAAAAAATATATTAATTATAGTTGCTGCGCTTGCAGTAATAGTAATGTTTGCTTATTTATCCATTTACATAACTAGCATTTTAGGCAGCATAACACATGGCGTTACGCATTATACATACAATCTTAATGGTTACATCAACTACCACAATATACTTTTTTATAATCAGAGTAAATATCTTGTACCCTACTTTATTGTCAATTATAACTACCAAAACGAATCTAACATATTTGTTAACGGATCCATATATTCTGAGCCAATACCTCGTAATGTCTATTTGCTAAATGCGTCAAACGAATGTATAAACTGTGAAAATTTTAATGCATTGCATGCAACACTTGCAAATGATCTTGTAAGTTATGGTGTTATAAATAATGTGTCAAATCTGCTGCTTATAAATCCAAATAATTTAACGCAGATACGCAATAACTCTATACTAATTTCACCTACTGGATTTTTGCCATCTCAACTATTTCAGAATGTTTCAGAAAATATGACTGTTTTCAAATTATTAATGATGCGTGGTACTAGCCTAATTTATGTTGGAGGCGCGTTAAATTATATGGTATTACCTGGCAGCATACAGGTTATAAATAAGGAACAACCATACCAATTGGCTATGGGCGCAGAACCCTATAGAAATCAGAGTTTTTATAAATCATTATTTAATAGCAGCACCGGATATATGTTCTTTCAAAATGCCACATATACATTAACAAAAGGCAATAACTTCTGGCTTACTGATTATATAAATATTTTAAATGGGTCTTTTGTAGCTATACCAAATTACCCAAACACCTGGAGTACAAATAACCTATCGCTTGCATTATCAAAAGGGACATCTGAGCTCTTTTGGCTGCCAATATATAGCTCCGGGCAATATCATATTTCAAATAAAAATGTCACCGGCAATGGAAAGCTTGGGTTGTTTTTAACTTCAACAAATTTACGTTATAATCAGAGTTCAACAGCGCTTCTAAATAAT
>JAJZJI010000073.1 GCA_021828345.1 Microcaldota archaeon | reverse complement strand
ATTATTGCATTAAATGTTGATGAACCTGGAACCTCCATATACCATTGGTATGAATATCCCGGAGTTCCTCCGATTATATTACTTGTAAGTGTTGATTCTTGATTTGCATGTATTGAACTATTTGTTGCACTTATAGATGATGATGGTGATGGATTTATTGTTATATATGCAAAACTTGATGGTGCAATATCAAATGGTGTTGTTACACCAGAATCAAGTCCGTTTACATAGAATGTATTTTCTGATAATGTTGGTACAAAATTACCAAATGTCTGTACGCCATCGCCCGCACCTGTAACATAATTTATAACCTCATTTATTGGGGATACGTATAATGCGAGTGACATATTCTTATTGCTACCGCCATTTATTATTACATTAAATGTTTCTGATTGCCCGAGATCTATTATTGCATTGCTTGGTGTCAAATCTGAGAGCGTTGGTGTTGAATATATGGTTATTGGATTAAAGATACCAGTTACCGTACTCTGTGGGGTTGCATAACTAGATGTACCAATATCTGTTATATCCACCTGTATGATACATAATCCTCCATTTGATGGTGTATAAATTAAGGTATTTGAATTACTTGATGTAAGTGCTGGACAAGATGACAATGTACTTCCTGGTGGTGATACACTCCATAGATATGAGAATGATCCTGTTCCACCTGTTACTGATGATATCAAGGTTGTGGATTGCCCTACATCCATATATGTATTAGATGGAATTTGCACATTAACTGTTTGTAGTGGATATACGATTATATTAGCAACATTTGTAGTATTTACTGCAAAGTTTACATCATCAACTACATTAACGCCTATACTTGTTATTATATTTGTTGTTGGTGTATACTTGTACGTACTCGATGTTGCACCTTTTATTATAGTATTTGTTGACCCCGATATGACATACCATTGATATTTGTATGTTAATGGTGATCCTGTTCCTGGAGTTGCTGTTGCTGTAAATGTAACAGATTGCCCTACATCCATTATAGTATTTGTTGATGGTGTTATTGATACTGTTGGATCTGGATTTACTACAACTGAAATAGGAGATGATGTTTTTGTTACAGGAGTTGATGCACTATCTGTAACAGTTATTTCAAATTCATATGTACCTATTGCATTTCCTACTGGTGCAAATAGATATGTTGGATGTGTAGCACCATTGATATTCACAAATGAATTGGATCCTGGTGACTCCATTGACCATTGATAAGTATATGGCGCAGTTCCGCCAGTTGTTATATTGCCAAGCATGTCAACTTGATTTACATCAATTACATTTGTAGATTCATTTGCAACTATATTCAATGCTTTATTCAATTTTACCGTAACAGGATTTGTAAGAGTTGAGTAATTTGCGCTATCCGTTGTATTCAATTTGAAATTGTATATACCTATCTTTGTTGATGTATCTGTATTAAACATACAGTATGTTGCAGCGCTTGGAAAATCTAAGGTACTTGAAATTATTCCAGTTGGGCAGCTGCCTAATATGCCATACTTTGAATTATTTATATTATATATCCAATTCCAATTAAATGGTAGTATACCTCCTTGAGCGAGTCCAAAGTTTACTATAACATTTGATGATTGACCCTGATCTATTACAGCATTAGATACTGTTGGAGTTCTAACATCCGATAGTCTTGGTTCTGTACTTAATGTAGTATTCTGTGAGAATAAGTTTTGTGGAGTTGCATAAAATGATGTTCCCGAATCAGAATAATAAATGCTGAAATTGTATAAATATGCAGGTGAGGACATCGTCTGTAATGATATTGTATTAGAAAAGTCATTTGCCTTCGTCAATGACACAGAAGCGGAATATGCCGAACCTGAATTTACAAATGGAGATAGATAACAGTCTACTAATGTGGAGAGTGAACTTGGTGCACATTGCAAATATACTATTACATTACTGCCCGTTCCGCCAGTTGAACTTAAATGATATGTTATTGTCTGCCCCGCATCAGTCTGCCAACCTCCGTCAGCATTTATTGCATTACTTATCGTTGCAGTTATCTGCGGTGCGCCATAAACTTTTGCACCAAAAAAGCGATATATTGTATACCCTGTCTTTACATCATGTATTGCAAATGTAACATTATACATTCCAATAGCATTAGGTGTAAATGTATTATTTGATGCAAATAGTGAATTGTATGGAACAATTGTTCCATCGTATGATGATATAGGCGTTATAGTGATATCACCAGAACCGCCAGATATTATACTAATTAATCCTGCATTAGGCACAATTTGGCCTATGTCCATATTAACAATTTGTCCTGTTACATATTGATATATTGAAATTGGGTGGTATATCGTAACATCTGTGCTATTTTCTGTATAATTTCCAGGTCCTTTTAAAACGCCTAAATCAAAAACTCTAACCTGATATGAGCTCCCACCTGCTGCTGCGTTAAAGGTTATACTTGCAGTCTTATTTGTTGTAAGAACATTTCCTATCTTATTTCCCTCATAATAGAAAACATAGTTATAACCAGCGCCAGAACCGCCAAAAACATTTGCTGTAAGTGTCTCGCTCTGATTTTGATCTACACTTGTATTTGATGCAGAGAGTTTAACAGAGAATGGATAAACTGTTATAATACTTCCAATTAGCGTTACATTTGGTTCTACTGGATTTGTTGTATATTTTGTACCTGTATCAGATATTTTTAATGATAGTTGATAAGTTCCAGGACTATTAAGTACCGGAGAGTTAAATGTTTGGAATCCTCCGACTCCACCTTGGCCAGATTCACTTATACTATTTCCTAATTGCCAACTGTAGTAATATGAACCCGTTCCTCCTGTAGGTGTTGCAGTAAAGAGCTGCGATTGACCAGCATCCATCTTAGTGTAGTATCTGACGCCATATGACGCACCAGATATATCCCCACCAATTGCATTATAAACTGTTATAGGTATTGAACCGGAATAGCTTGAATATGACTTTGAATCTACCGCTTTTACACAGTAGTATATTATAGTACCATTAACACCATTATTTGTAGGATAGGCATTAAATGTAAATGGTGATGAAACACTTGCGGCTGTTGAAATTACATTAGTATCAGATGAACATGTAGAAGATGAGCCACTATAAAGAGTTAATGAGTATGGGGCAGTACCACCAGTTGGGGTTACTGTTATTGGAAGGGTTTGACCAACATCAGCGATTGCATAACTTGGGGAGACTGTTACTGTTATTGAATTAGTAGTACCTATATTTACTGTTGTTGTAGCTGTACCTATGATATTAGAAGAATCAGAAACATTAGTTATAATTACATTAAATGTTGTTGAACCTGAAACACCATATAGTTGAGTATCATAAAATACTATTGAATTGGGGGATATTGAGGTGGTTGCACCAAATGACTTATTATCGACAAAATAATAATAGTTATAAATTCCAGAGCCTCCGCTAACCGTTGCAGTAAGAAGTATTGGCTGATTAAAATATGTTGTTGAAGATACATTAGATGTTAACGTCACACCAGTTATGGTACCGGCTCCAGCAGTACCTATTCCAAGAAGCACTATCATTGAGAATAGTGCAAATATTACATTTGCTTTCATTATACCCCCTAAATTCAGAATGTAATTAAATGCTTAACGTATCACAAAAATGCTACCCCCGTAACATTGCATGATGAAAAATAATATCTGTTAATACGTTTGCTAAATATTTATATCTTTCTGTTATTTTTACTGAAATTTTATAATTGACGAACTATCATTCCCTTCTTATTGAATATCCTGAAACATGATGCAATGCCCTATATACAAGATGTTTTATTTCTTTATTTCTCTTATACCCTGAGAGTAATTTATGTAATTTAATCGGGTTTAAATAATTTATATTATTTTTTTCTGATAATAGAGCTTTTATAACTGAAAAATTATCATCTAATAGTATATCTGCATCATTTCTTGTTTTAATTATCAGCATATTATTCTTTGCTGCTGCTATTCTGACTTCCGGTTCTTTAGCTCTAAATATATAGTTTGCTATCTCTATTCTATTCAATATTGATGCTGTTGATGAATTTGAGGCTATAGCCAGTTTGGATTGAATTGGGCCATAACTTAGGGTATGTAATAATACCTCTTTTGGAATTAACATTATTGCACTCTTATTTGAGTATAATGCAGCAACAACCTTTGGTGATTTATCGTTCAAGAGCTTTATTATTAAATTATCATTATTGTTGCCCGACGATCTTACAATCAAGGATAATGCAACATTCTTTGCAAGCCTCTTTCGCGTATTATAACTGCAATTTAAAAATTTATGTGCAGCTTGCTCACCAACTATATTAAGAACATTTGGATTTCCTGCAAGAAAATAGAGCTGTGATACATTTGCGGATTTAAAAAAGAGCCTTACATCTTTAGCATCTAAAAATTCTAATATATCACTTCGCCTAGCAATAGCTCTTGATTCATTTTTATGTTCAACTAAATACGCAACACCCTTATTACATATTTCTTTTAAATAATCGGTAGAATATGACTCGAATATACGCAACTGCAAATCTGCAACTGAAGTCGCCTTATGTACTATACGATTGTTTGTATTATAAGGTATTTGCTTATACATAACAACTATTATTAATCTTTTAGTTAAGTATATAAACGTATACTTTTTATTTTATTAATTAAGGGTTACGTATGCAAAAAATTAGATTGCAATCTGCAATGGAATATCTGATGAGTTATGGTTGGGCGATACTCATCATTGCTGTTGTAATTGCAGTAATGTTTGAATTGGGATTATTCAATGGTCCTCCGATAGCAAATGCATGTATTGGAAGTGTTGGATTTTCATGCCAGGATGCAATATTCACAAATGGAGGATATCTTCACTTTCAGCTTGGGCAGGCAACAGGACATACAATTTATATAAATGGCATTGCATGTTCGCAGAATACAAGCGCTGATGGATACCCGATGTATGGAAATATTGGTGTATCACCACCGGGAAATATAAATGGTTATGCAACTATTAATGGGAATAACACATTTAAAATTTACGAGAGCGGATTTAGTTCTTATCATGGTTTTGAATCATCGGAAATAGTATTGTCTTCAGGAGGGTATGCAAATGTTTCAGTACCATGTTATAACGGGGCGAATTCAATTGCACAACTGCAAATAGGACAGGTTTTTAGAGGAACGATATGGCTTAATTATTCTACA
The DNA here is from genome assembly GCA_021828345.1 of Microcaldota archaeon. The sequence goes on along the minus strand of JAJZJI010000073.1, from coordinate 840 downwards.
ACACCATCACAATATGCAAACTACCAAATTACGCCAATTACTGCAAAACTAATACAAAGATCCGATGAGAACCAGAGCCTAATCTTCACTACAAACAATACGTACAAAACAGTTCTTTATAGCACAACGCAACCAGGACATGTCATGTATATATGTGTAGGAAGTTCTGGAGACGGGGCAATTGAATATGTAGGCAATGGAAATATACGTTCTTGGGGTTATAGCAGTTTGACTCTGTATTCATTTATAGCAACACAGACATCAAATAACTGTGAAATTATCACTACAAACCCAGACCTTGCGATTGCAGATATTGGAGTTAACTCAAATCAATATACGCTTTATCAAACAGGAACGCCATATGGATCCCTTGTAGGTACATTGGACTTGCAATATACAGTAACGAACCCTAATTCTTATGTAGTTATCGTAGCCTCGTCAGGATGGTTTGGTATTATTAGCAAGAGTATACCAAGCGGATGTGTAACCTCCTTTAATAATTACGGCAATGATACCTATGAAACCGTTTATGCCGCAACATGCGCAAATGCACAGCCTGGAGCATACAACGTAATTATAAATACAGGATCTTTTTATCCACCCAATGTTAATGGAGTAATGCCGAATGATGGGGGCATTGCAATATCGGCATTTGTATTTAACAGCTTGAGCTGATTTGGAGAGTTACTGTATAAATTAAGCTTTTTAATTTTAGATAAATAGAAAGCGCCGGGAGTGGGATTCGAACCCACGGAAGCCATTTCTGACTAAACAGCTTAGCAGGCTGCCGCCCTTTAGTGCAGTGCCTGTACCACTAGGCGACCCCGGCACCTAATGCTT
>JAJZJI010000072.1 GCA_021828345.1 Microcaldota archaeon | reverse complement strand
AATAGATTAAGTATACTATTAAAATTATTGCTGTTTGCGTGGACGCGTATAGTAATCAAAAAATTCAAATTTGACATATGTATTGTTCTAAGATTATTCCATATTTTATCAAATGATGGCCCACCATTAGCTAAATGCCTTAATTTATCATGTTCATTTTTATAGCCGTCAAAAGTTATCTGAAATTCATTTACCCCTAAATTAACCAATTTTGTAAATAAATTATAAGATAACAGATACCCATTTGTTGTAATTCTTGACGCTACAATTAATTTTTTATTCTGCATTTGAATTTCTTTTATATATAACATAATATCGATTATTATATCACTGGCCAAAAGTGGTTCTCCTCCAAACCAAGAAAGTGAAATATATTCTAAATCCTTAGCTCTATTTGAAATCAGCTTCTTTATACTCTCTACTACTTCAGACTTCATCCTGCCGATTTTAAAGTTTTCATAACAATAATCACACCTAAAATTACACCCTTCTGTAGGTAATATTATTAAATCAAGAACATTATTAGAAGCATAATTTTCTAAGAAACTTGACAATCAATCACAAATACACAATACATCAATATTAAACAATTTTTCATCTTCAACAATGATTATTAGCAGGTTTGCAAGAACATTGAGAATTGTGACACCCCGTTTCCTCCGCAACAAATACATCAGGCTTTCCTTTAAATTCAATTCCATTTAGTTTTACTCGACCAAAGTTATCTATTGTTATCAAATTTACACCACTCGTTACCATATAACCGCTTCCATCCACATTATCACCAATAAAAGCTCGCTGAAAACATTTAAATATTTAACCTCGCCACTTTGAATAGCGAAGTCCCTAATCTTCTTCTCCAAACCAATTCGCCAAATCAACTTTTACAACATTATTTACAATTTCCTTTAATTTATTTATATCAAATCCTCTAACATCAGGATCCTCAAAAAGTTTATTTAGAACTATACCGACACCAGCTTTGCCATAATCTAATGCATTTTTAATAGCAAATTTTCTTGCGATTGTCCGTATATTAGTCATATCCTCGAACATACAAAATACCAAATTTACTTATTCGCCTATCTGCCTTATTACAAATTAGTTAAGTTTTGCTGCGTAACACACATGTATGTTATCATCAATAGCATAGGTTTTAAGATTTAAATCAGATGCGCTTTAAATCAATAAATTTAATATTTATCAATCTGTTGAGACTTCCCTTGTTATGTTAGGCCTGCTCTTTGTAAATATCTTAGAACCGCAATAGGGGCATCTAACAAATCCGGCAAAATCTTTAATCTTTTTTCCGCAATTAGCACAAGTATATGGCATTATATCACTCTAATTAATCAACTTTAAATATATAAATCTTATTAACTCCTACTCCTTTCTTGACTTTAACCACTTTATGAACTCTTTATGAAGTTTTGACTTTGAAGTATCAATATTTCTTATTTTGAATGTTGATTTAAGATCATTATCAACTAGCTCAAGTATTGGTATATAATTATTCATTGGGGTATAATGCACCTCCATCCAGTGTATCTTCCCATTCATATAATCTTTAACCACCTCATCGCTCATCGGCAGAGATGAAAAACTAAAGAGTATACTATCACACCAATATAATGGCATGTTGCCCGCAGGCGTTATGCGCTCGCGAAGCAGATCATTATAATCAACCTCTACTACTTCGTGTATTATTAGCTCCTGGACAGGAGATACTGATATTTTTATCAAATGCACCTATTAACCATTAATCCTTTATACCTTCGATTAGGCGCTTTGATGCCTCTCCGCTAGGTGTTGTAAGTGTATATGCGCCACCAGCAAAAGTACGCTCGCAACGTCTGCATTTCCATATTCCGGTGCTTATATGCTCTACCGAAATCTTGCCGCATGAAGGGCATTTATACAATGCAATTTTATCCTTCTTGACTGCGGAAAATTGCTTTCTTATTCTTGCTCCGTATCTAACACTTGAATTTACCATAAAAATACACCATTTACTTCTCTAGTATTCTTTTAATCTTCTCATGCTCATTTAATGAAACATCAATGAGCGATCCAATCTCTTCTGGCTTAAATGAGCCGCTCAGACCCTTCTGCATTGCCCGAATGCTTGTGCCATCCGTGCATATAGTCACTCTTGCATCAGCCATGCCCTCCTCGTTGTCATTCATATCAAGAAGCATATAATTATCTATCTTGCCGAACGTAGTTGATGACACAATATTATCAATCTTAAGGCTTTTAACCCTTTCCTCTCTTACTACAATCCCATTCTCATACTTTGGTATCTTTGTATCTAAAAGCGCTGCCATTGCAGCCATTGTACTTGCATCAAAAAGATTGCCACCAAAATTTAAAATATACAAATCGATATATACGCTCCATACCTTCTTATCCTCAAGCACCAAACTCTCTAAATCTATGCAATTACCTGCACGTATGCCCCTATCGACAACACGGGCAAGCTCTATAGATTCGCTAGATGGAGGGCCAGTCTCATATTCAGGATGTGCAAGCGGCAAAAGCTCTGCGCTCGTTATAAGATTACCCTGATTTGGAGTATCTGGCATTGGATCATCAGGCATTAATTTAATACCTACTAAAACCTTTGTAGTACCCAAGTCCACCTGTGCTGATCCTTCCGCTTGTGGAAGAACGCCGCGTTTTACTTTAACATGTCGCATCTCCATAAATGCCCTTGTGTCTATTCTTCTATTGTTTTTCAACAATTCCTTAATATGCTCTCCTTTTAATGTATTTATTATCTCCATATAATCATCTCATTCTTGTTCTGTATTCTTTTTATTTATTGAATAGTAATCCTCCAATGCTTTTCTCTGCACTTCATGTATCTTCTTTCCCGCCTCTAATATCATTACCATGGATTCCTCATACTGTTTTTTTGTCAATCCTCCATCCATCTGAAGAAGTAATAGCTCATTATTTCTTGGTGATATTGCAACAGGCATATCAGCATCAGAATAATTATCCTCTATTTTGTTAACATCTATTGCCATATGCTCACCTATTCTCCCAACAGACACAGAGTATATTAGATCACGCATATGTATACCGGCATTTGCAAGCGCAACTGCGGCAGCAGTTATTCCTGCGGCGCGTGTCCCGCCATCACTTTGTAAAATCTCCATAAAGATATCTATCTGTGCTCCAGGATAATCATTTAATATTATAACATTCTCAAATGCCTCTTTTGCAACCTTTGAAATCTCTATAGCGCGCCTATTAGGGCCAGTTCGCCCGTGATCCTCAAGTGATGAGAATGGCGCCATTGCATATCTGCATTTTATAACAGCCTTTGTTGGATCTGCAAAATGTTTTGGAACAGCCTCTTTTGGTCCATAAACTGCAGCAAGAACTTTATTATTGCCCCACTCCAAATATGCCGAACCGTCAGCATTCTTTAGTATGCCAGCCTCTATCTTAAGCTCTCTTAATTCATTAAAATCTCGTCCGTCCAACCTTTTTCCATTTTTTAAAAGTTCTGGTTTATTTGATGATGATCCCATTACATTACCTTTTTATAAAATATTAACATTATTCCCAATCAGTTTTATTATCGCGCTCATTTTTCTCGCGCTGCTTTTGGAGCTCTTTGAATTCAGGTTTTACAATCTTCTCAAGCATAATACGCACACGCTCTGTAAGACCTGATGTATGAGCCTCATTTTCTATAACCTCTATTGCAATAAGAGCCGCACTCTGATCCCCACCGCTTATCCATATAGTACCATTATAGCCAACGGCAAGTCGTGAACCAGTTATGCTAGATATAGTTTTAACCATTGTGTTCTCTTTACCTATTACACGCGGCACCTTTGCAGGCTTTATACTAACAAGTATACCTCCATATAGTTTTCTTGGATTTTCAAGTATTACGGTCTTCCTATCCTCTATATCCCTAACCCTTGCATCCACTATATCTCCAACGCTTAATGATAGTTTATCAAATTTTCCTTCTATTATTAAACCACGACCAAAATGTGACAGATCAACCTCGTACACATGGTTCTTTACCATTGTTACAACGCCTACAACAGTATCATTCAACCGCGGCGACCAGGCGCCCTCCAAAGGCAATAGATGTCCAGTATCACTATCCACCATCGTTATTGTTGATGCATATGTTTTCCCCTTATCTATATATGTTCCATTAACCCTTTTTGGTATACTTGATATTTCATCTCCTGGTATTGCAATCTTCTTCATAAAAATACATCTCCTTATAAAATTGTTGTTTCAGCCCTTCCTTCTGTTGCCTTATTTATTCTATCAAAAAACTCATTCTGCAACCCTGCAGGAAATTCAACAACAACGCGCAAATTTCCGTTAGAGAGCCACTCCTCTGACTTGAGCCCATAACGCTTTATTATGCCATAGCACCTATTTGCAGCATCCGCCGGAATAGTCACCTGTATCTTTGCCGTTGTAAACTTTATAGGCAAAAGCAGACTAATTTTTTTTACTATTGAATCAACCTGTTCTGTTGCGCTTTTCATTGGATCTATTGAGATACGTGATTCATTCATCGCATTCTCTATCCTAAGAGGGGGATTTGGCGCATTTGTTCTTGGATCTATCGAGTTTGTTGCTATTATGTTTATTATCTGCTTTCTCTTCTCCTCAGTTAGCTTGCGCTTCTGCTCTGTAGTAAGCGGTATATCACTATTTTTTAATATTGTCTCTGCTATTTTTGCAATGTCATTAGTACCGAAGGCCTTCTTTATTTTCTCTTCGCTTTGGCGCTCCCCTTTTCTTGCATCCTTGAATATTGTCTCAACGTCAAGAACCTGGACTGGATCGCTTCGCTTTCCTGTTATATATTCGTATGCGAGATTTGGGTCTATAAAGACCTCAAATATATCTCCATTCTTCGTATACTTAATGATTATCGCTTTATCTGACATTTTATTACCGTATATTGTGCTTCTATAGATACTTATCTACCTGTTTTGTATCGTATAACACATATCCATTCTTCTTGTCTATAACAGATACCTCTAAATTATCGCTCTCCGATTTCTTTTCTGTTGCTTTTGTTATTATTTTAATACCAAGTGATATTGCATCATCGATACTTATATTATCTTTATAATCCTTTATTAGCATATCTTCCGCTATTTTCTTACCAACACCTATCGCATCAGCCTTATAACCCATAAATGCAGCGCCAGGGTCAACCTCATATAATCGCGGCTCTGTATCTATACCTCCAACTAAAAGCGATATTGCATATGGCCTTATGCCTCCATACTGCGTCGCCATCTGCATCTCTTCTGATATATCACGGGCAACATTCTCAACCGACTGTGTCTCGTCATAAATCATTCTATGCGTCTGTGTCTTCCCACGCATCAAATTTATAACGCGAAGTCCATCAGATGTCATCCCAGAATAGGTTGCTCCTATATATGAATCCACTCTAAATATTTTATGTAATGAACTTGGAATTGCAAGTTGCTCTGTAATATTTTTATGTGCAACGAATACCACACCAGTATCTGCAACCATTCCTATTGCCGTAGCCCCTTTTCTAACAGCCTCCTTTGCATATTCAACTTGAAACAGCCTTCCATCAGGACTGAACATTACTCCCCTATCATACGCCTGTATATTCGGATACATATTTTCACCAATATTAATATTATAAAAACTAAGGATTAGCCTGCAACATGCCCATATATGCTATAACGCACATTTGGTCGCAAACTGCCACCTCGCTATTACTCTTCTACAGATACTATTGCAATTTAAGGTTTATAAATATTTGTCATTTATTGCAACTAACAAGCTAGTTGAGTATAATTCTCTTTTTTGTTAAATACCAAAAACTAGGCAGTTTAATGAAAATTTATAAAGACGAGAATCGAATTTAAACTCTAAACAATATTATTTTTATGCCCAATTCATCAAAAAGTTCGTAATCGCTGCACTGAAATATTAAACCCAGTCCTAGTGCAACAATATGTTTTGCGTGCATCGCTCCGTTTCCGTGCCAATGACCCAATTCCCTTGAAACCAAACATCACCTATCCCGGATTTTTTGCTAATTAACATTATAACATCAATTATTTCCTCTTTATAATCAATTGATTTGCAACCCACTAATCAGCTGACTTTTTAATTTCATTTATACCACTTATATCTGCAAGAGGTTTAGGCACAGTAATAGTTCCATCTTCACCAAGATTATTCTCTAGCAT
>JAJZJI010000071.1 GCA_021828345.1 Microcaldota archaeon | reverse complement strand
ATTAAATGCATCTCCAAATCTAAATTCCTCCATATTCTGCGTAGCTTCTGTTATTTTTGAATTTAATCTTGAATAAAGCCAAAAGTCTATTGGCTTTAGCTCCTTGCTCTCATAGCCATTCAGCTCAGAGATGATGTTTCCAAACTGCTCAAATTTTTGCAGCATCTGATTTACAAATAGATCAGTGAAATTTGAATCTGAATCGATATTTACGTTTCCAATTATAACTGCGCGCAATGCATCAGTGCCATATGTCTCCCTTACATTATGCAAAGATACTGTATTTCTTAAGCTTTTGCTCATCTTCTGACCATTATACATGAGCAATGCATTTGCAACTATCTGCTTTGGCCAATACTCTTTTTTAAATATACCAACATTGTTGAATATATACATTATAAGATGATTGTATAGAAGATCTGTGCCAGAATGCCTAGATGTATTCTTATACCAATATTCATACGACTCTCTTGCGTGCTTTAATACATATGCGCTTATGCCTGTTGCTTTTGATACGAATTCAATCTCGACGCTGCCATTGAAAACATAATCAAAGAATTCAGGCTTTAATGACTCTGGGGATATGTTTGCACTTCTTAATATGTTTATTATTGTATAAAATGCGGTATAGATTGTAGAATCTGAAAGCGACTCTATTATATGCTCTTTATTGAATGGGAACTTTGTACCAAGCCCCTCAGCCCTCTCTGTTGCGCGCTCCTCTATCCAATCTATAATCCTTTGATAAGTTATGCGCGTCTTTTCAGGGTATAATTTCATTGTTGAAAGATGTGCAATTACATTATCCTTCCATTTTTTATCCCCATAATTTATGAACCATTGATCCTCAACCACCTTTACTATGACCGTTGCGCCGCACCTGCATTTAACCACGCTATCATTTGCAAGCACATATATTAGTAGCGCATTCTTAGATTCTATTAGATCATTACGTATAAGATTGCGCGCCTCGCTCTCTTTCATATTCGCATATTTTCCAGATATCATAACCCCGCTATGCGCTTCGTCCTTGTAGAGCTCCTTTGTTGCTATTTCCACTATCTCGCTTGAGTTATTATCTATTGACCAATTATGTTTTTTAAGGTATGCAAATGCCGGAGGCTCATTATCGCTTTTATTCGAATTGTCCATTTGTATAACAGATTTATATGGCCCTTTTGGCACATCTATTCCTGAATTCTCTAGTACTTTTAAAGTAGAATAATCAAATGGCGCATGCGCGGGAACAGACATTACAACACCTGTTCCAAAATCAGGCTTTACAAAACGCCCTGGAAGCACAGGAATATTCTCATTTGTAGATGGATTTATAGCAACCTTATTTAGCAAATCTGATCCTTTCACTTCCTCTATTATCTTAATGCCCATTTGATATGATAGAGGAGCAACCATATCCCTTGATACATACGCCCTAAATCCATCAAGCTCAACTAGCGAATATTCTACATCCGGGTTTACAAAAAGATTTGTAACGCCGTCTATTGTTTCAGGCCTAAATGTTGCGCATATAAAAAAGTTGTTTGTATCTTTTTCCTTGAATTTTATTCCCACTATTTTTTCTATCTCCGGCTGCATATCACCTTTTGTATCATGCTGCCCTACTGCATTATTCTCATTTGTACACCAACCAACCGGATGCGCACCTTGCGTTAAAAAGCCAAGATCTTTTAATTTGTAGAACTGCCATTCTACCATTTTGCTAAATAATGGGTCTATCGAATCAAAAGTTCTTCTCCAATCAATGCTAAAACCGCATGCCTTAAGTTCGCGCTCGAATTCCTTCTTAAAATATTCTGCAATAAAATAAGGATCTACCATCTTAGGTATTACTGATTTATCTACCTTATATACACTTATAAAGTCATTAATTAGATCTTGATCATTTGCAATTATTCGCTTTGCTATGCCAAGTATAGGAGTTCCTGTTTTGTGAAATGCCACAGGAAATAATACGTTATAGCCGCGCATGCGCATATATCTTGCGTATACATCCGCTGTGCCATACGTCCTAAAATGCCCTATATGTGGGGGCGAATTTACATATGGCATTGCAGCAGTTACCATTATCTCCTTTTTTTCAGATGGCTCAGATTCGAAAAATGTGCTCTCTGCCCACGCTTTTTGCCATTTTTCCTCAATTTTCTTATAATCTATAACCATTGTAACACATCTTGAGAGTGGCGTTAATATATGATAAATTTTTCAGTTATTATAACCATTTTTTATGACATCAGTTTATAACTTTGCCACACTGCAATATTTTAATTGCTTTTAAAATCACATATTTCTATGCATTGACTATTTTATTAACATATTAACGCTTATATATATTGCGATAGATTATCTCTTTGTTTTAGTATAATTTTTATTTTAATAATTCATTTATTTTATCGATTATATTTATTATGGTAATTGGTGCATACATGGAACTATTTTTAATTGAAGAAATTTTAATTGTTTTAATATCCTTATTATATCTGTTATATGACATATTTAACAATAGAAACGTTCCTAGCATTGTAGTATATGCAACTATTATTATAGCAATATCTATGACTCTTTTAAATTGGAACGTATATTATATTGTCGAAAGCTTTGTTATAGCGATATTAATAGTGATATTTGGCTATTTTGCGTTATATAAGGCTGGAAGCTTGGGTCTTGGTGATGTGCTCGAATTTGCAGCAATATCAATGATTCTTACGGTTCAATCCTCCCCTATAATATCCCAAAATGTACAATATGGCATACCATTTATAATATCAGTATTAATAAGCAGCGGCATATCTGCCTTAATTCTTGTGCCATTATATTACATACCAAAAGCAATCAAAAAAATTAATCATTCAATATTAAAAGATGTTACCAGAAGCGCAATGTTAAAATCCATTACTGCAGCCATATCATACATTGTTTTGATTGGCATTTTGGTTGCGGTTAATTTTATAGGTGTTTGGGGTGTTCTGCTCTTAGGCTTGCTTATGCTTGGATCTATATTCACCATACTCTTTGAAAAACCTATGACTGAGGCAATGATAATAAATGCAAAGGTATCTGAGATAGAGGAAGATGATATAATAGCGCTTAACATGCTTGATAAAAAAACTATTAGAACCATAAAAAAATACGTTCCTGATTTTGGAGGGTTAGTTACAGAAAAAATGATAAATGAAATTAAGAAAAAAGAGCCGCATTTAAAACTTCCAACATATAAAAATGCAATACCATTTGCCGTTTTCATATTCATAGGATGCGTAATATCATTGCTCTTTGGAAACCTATTCTTAATAGTCTTTAGATAAGCGCCATTGAGGATTTAAATATGTAATTGCACCAGCATAATTTGTATATTTTAAGTCATTTATCTGACATAAATTTTATTTTAAGAATTGCAGAATACTGCATAATTGAATATTTTATAGCTCGATAAGAAATTTCCACGCTGGCACATATATAATTTTCTTACCTCCGATATTCTCAGTACCCTCGTAATTATTTGTTATTATAATTCCCTTTTCAAGGTTAAATTTATTCAGCGCCTCTAGTAATGATACAATCTCACGATCCTTCCTATCGGTCAATTCATAATAAACCTGTATTGCAGAAATAATTTTATTCGACTTCTTTAAGATAAAATCTACCTCCATATTCTTGCTATCGCGCCAATAAAATATTTTTTCATCGAATTTAAGCCTACGCTTAAGCTCTAAAAATATTATATTCTCAAGGATCGCGCCCTTATCTACAAGAGGATTGCTGGATACCTGTTGAACCATTGCATGATCTATTACATAAATTTTCCTAGGTGCTCTTATTATTTCACTCATTGAACTAGAATAATCTTCTATGGTAAATACAAGATAGGAACTTTCCGCATACTCAATAAAATTTTTAACAGTATTGTGGCTTCCAATATTAAAAATATTTTTTAATTTTGCAAATGTAAATCGCTTCCCATAGAGATTTAGTAAATAGAACATGAATTCTTCCATTTCCTTTACGTCTTTTATCCGATATCTTGATACTATATCCTTGCTTATAATATCCCTAAGGTATGAAGATAACATGTCTTTATTGCCGTTTAAAATCGCTTCTGGAAATCCGCCGTATGTAATATATTTATCAAAAATATTATGTGCCCGATTTATCTCATCTTTACTGTAGTAATCCGCTATGCCAATAAGTTCCTTTAATGAAAACGGATACTCGTCAAATATGATACTCCTTCCGGTAAGCGAACTTGATATGTCTGATTTCAATATGCTTCTATTGCTACCGGTAATAAACAATTTTGCCAATTCAAATTCACGAATTCTATACGCCCACTTTTCCCAATATTTAACATTTTGTATTTCATCGGCAAAAATGAATATCTTGCCCTTGGGTGCATACATTTGAACATATGCCGCATACATATTTTCAAAATCATCGCTTGTAAATGCCCTTAGCCGTTCATCTTCAAAGTTCACATATAATATATTCCTTGCATCAATTCCTTCTTCTATAAGCCCATGCATCACCTGCCTGAGAAGGGTAGATTTACCACATCTCCTTACACCGGTAATTACAATTATCTCTTTGGAGTTTATAGCTTTAAATAATTCAACAGAAAGAGTTCTTTTTCTGCCTGGGTCCTGACTTAACACCGAATCTTTTTGATCCTTTAAAACATACTTCAATGATTCAATATCCATAATATTAATTAGAAACAAATATTTAAATATGTCACTACACTGACATAATTTGTATAGTTTAAGTCATTTATCTGACATAAATTTTATTTATAATAATACCCCGTTATTTCAATCCCAGTTATTAAAAATGATAATAAACTAAAATAGACATGCAAAGTTATAAATATGTTTATTTATATTATCAATATTGATAATGAAAAGAAATGGTTTTATGAATTATAATAATTTTGTTTTGGAATTAAAGCGCTTAAAATTAACTGTTTTTTCATTAAACGATGCGCAACGAATTATTAATAAAAAAAGAGCATACACCTCCGTATACTTAAGCAGATTTATTAAAAGTAAACGGCTTGTTTTAATCAAAAAGGGCATTTATGCGCTCCCATCAAGTTTGTTCGAGGAAATTGCCACTTCGATAGTCGAATCATCCTATATTACCATGCTTTCAGCGCTGTATCATTATTCCATTATTGATCAACAACCAAATGACACTATTGTTTTTAACAGCAGCATAAGTAGAAAATTAGATATACGCATTCCCGATGGCGCTTACAGAATAAAATTAGTTAAAATAACGCCTAAAAGATTATTTGGATTTGAAAGAATTGATACCCAAAATGGATACATATATATTGCAACTCCGGAAAAAGCTATTGTCGATGCGCTTTATCTTCCAAAATTATGCGCACAATCATACATAGAAGACGCTTTATTGGATAGTGATAAAATCGACATTAAAAAATTAATTAATTTTGCAAATGCCATGGAGTCGCACGTAGTTTTAATAAGGCTTCAATTATTATTTAATAAGCTTAATATTACTGGTTATGATAAATTTATCAAAGTGAAGAGAATAATTCCTAAAAAATTTAATTTATCAAAAATCACTACTAAAAAAGAAACAAAACTAAACTATATATTTGGTGATAGCGATATTAGATAGAATAGAACTTGGAGAATATCTTAAAACATTGGATTTTCAGAACATACAGCAAATAGAAACTGATTATTTGCAGCATATGTTACTATGCGGATTATACATAAATCCCCTTTCAAATAAAATAATTTTTAAAGGCGGAACAGCACTACAAAAGGTATATAATTTAAACAGATTTAGCATTGACCTTGATTTTACAAGCCCACTTATGAATGCAGAAATAGAACGGATTATTTTAGAATCGTCAAAATATCTTGAGATGAATGGCTGTAAAAATACGTATAAAATTGAATATGCGAAGACTAGCATTTCTATAATTTTCAAAATAAATGGCCCACTTTACAGATCCACCTTAAACGATAACACAATTGCCACATTAAAATTGGATATTAGCAAACGAGAGGATATTGCGCTAAAACCGCTTATGCAAAACATTGTACCTCCTTATAAGGACTTAAGACCTTATGTTGTAACGCATATGCACCCGAATGAGATATTCGCAGAAAAGTTTAGGGCGATAATGACACGAGAGAAGGCAAGAGATATTTATGATTTTGATTTTTTGATCAGCAAAAAATATGATCTGCTTTATAGCTTAATGGAAAAAAAGATG
>JAJZJI010000070.1 GCA_021828345.1 Microcaldota archaeon | reverse complement strand
TCATATGTTCCTATGTTATATTCAGATTTGCCAACACCCAAATAAAGAAGATACGTTGACATTTTTAGGCTCTGTTTAAATGTCACCGCTTTCATGCCATTTTGTAGATGTTCAACTTTTAGTATTGGCATATTTGATATAGCATCGTAGTGCTTATCCACAACAAGCATTACGTCAAATGTAGACTTAAATATTGGGTCATCAAATGATGGAAATGCTGCACGTGCATCAGAATTTTCAAATTGTGAAGATAAGATATATTCTTTTTTTCCATTTTCATCATAAGAGCTTCTGTAAAATCCATACATCCCATCATTATTAACTCCAGAATAATTTATTTTTATAAGCACCTTACCGCTTATTTCTCTATCCACTAAAAGTATCAAATCCTCCGTATTTACATTTATTTCTATTTTAGGCTCGATAGATTTTTTATTATGAATTATTTTCGCGGATATTATCTTTAATTCTTTTATCTTAAGCCTTATTTTATTGGTAGGCTTTAGTAACTCAAGCGATATTGCCTCCTCACCATTAAATACAAATTTCTCCATATTTGTTGTTATTTTTATTTTATAATTTATAGGCTTAAATACATCTGAAGGTATCCTAAAGCTATCCATATCAATCACTTTATAGAATCATTGCATCTATAAAATACTTTTCGTTACTAGTCATCAAAAATAGCAAAATAAAAAATGCGCCATATGCTATTTTAGACGTGTAGAGTCCAAATTACGTGGCGCGCGTGCATCTATATGCAGCATGCGCTCCGCAGCACGTGCAAGTTCCTCGCAACTATGCTCCTCTCCATGCATTGTAAATATATTTTTAGGTCTTGGACGTAGATCCTGCATAAAATTTATCAGCTGGCGTCTATCACTATGACCTGAAAAACCTTCAGCCGTTGCTACATTCATATTTACCTTAAATGGCACAATCTTACCATCCTCATTAGGAAGCGGGACCTCATTTATACCATTTTGTATTCTTCTACCTAATGATCCTGCGCTCTGATATCCAGTAAATATTAATGTGTTTTTAGGATCATCAGCAAGTCTTTTGAAATACTCAACACTACTGCCGCCATTCATCATGCCCCCGCTTGCAAGTATTATTGCAGGGCCGCTATCATAAACAACATCGCGCTCTCCTTTTACCACTTCAAATATCTCACTCTCAAATGGCGATCTATTATTTAATATTCTGTTCTTCAAACTCTCCTTTAAGTATTCAGGATATGCTGTGTGTATCGCACTAGATTCTAGTATCATACCATCAAGAAATACAGGCACATCAAAATCATAGTTCTTTACCATAGTCATATAATTTTCAAGAACCAATTGCAATTCCTGCGCTCGTCCTACTGCAAAAAGCGGTATAAGCACTTTACCCTTATTATCTATTGTACGTTTTATCATCTCCATTAAATTACGCTCCGACTCATGTCTATTTGATGGCATTGCGTTCTTTTGATAACCATATGTACTCTCTATAAACAATGAATCTATACGTGGATATTTTGTTTTTGCAGGATCATATAATCTGGTAAATCCATACTTCATATCACCAGTATGTACAATATTATACATTCCCTCTCCTATATGTAAATGCAATGTTGCACTACCGAGAATATGCCCAGCATTATGATATGTTAATTTTATCTCATCAGTTATATTTGTAACTTCACCATAATCGCGTGTGATCATATGTAGGAGCATTTTCTTTATATCCTTCTCCTCATATAGTGGCGCGCCTCCGCTCTTTTGTACAAGCCTTATATAATCATTTAATAAAAGCGCAGTTAAATCACGAGTCGGTGGAGTGCAATATACTGGGCCTGTATATCCAAATTTGTATAGATATGGAACGAATCCCGCATGATCCATATGAGCATGCGTTAGTATTACAGCATCAAGCTCATTTATTGATATATTAGCGCTATCAAGATAAGGAAATGCCTTATTAACATCACTATTATCATTTGCGTTTATTCCCTTTATGGCAGGCTCTGGACTTATACCACAATCAATCATAACTTTAGAATGCGGTGTTTCTAGTAACAGACTGCTTCGTCCAACCTCTCTAAAGCCACCTAATGCCGTAACTTTTAACCATTCACTCTTCATTATAGGGGCATTTATCTTTTTACCCACATTAGTTAAAAACTTCTTTCTAAACGTACTCTCATTAAATAAAAGCTTTCTCACACCAGTTATTGTATCGCTAGACATTGTTGGAGTGCGCTGCGTCTTTGCCAACCATCCAGTCTTTATTGCTATTGACTTTAATGTGCTACCGCTTTTGCCTATTACTAAACCCGGTTTAAGTGATTCTATATATACCTCGTTAAATTCTGGCACAAATTTCACGTTATTTACAACAGCCTCCTTAGGTACGATTTCATTTATTATCTTCAATGCCTCTTCAGGATTCATCAATGATGCGCTATCACTTCGAAGTATTATCTTCTTTTTTATAGCTATAGCTATATTTCGTATCATATTCTCATTTTCGTAAAGAAATGCGGAATTCTTAACATATATCACTATGTCAGGACCTTCAAATTCGGATTTTACATACCCAGCTTCTTCAGGTATCATCGATTTTATTTTTGCAAATATGTCCTCTTTTATCGTTGGTGTCTCGTTATTTTCATCCATAAAAACATCTGATATTCTCTTATTATAATGTTAAACAATCAAAAACAGTAGATTTGTTAATTCAAAAATTTCTAAATAGTATTTGCAGCACTTATTTGCTTGCAAATACCTTCTCTATATCCTTCTCGCCATATTCTACATATCCGCTTTTGGATATCACAACAATATTCCTCGCGCCTCCAGTTGCAGAATCCCTTCTCATTGCTATGGATAACGCCTTTGCGGCTATCTTTATACCTTCCTTCGTATTTATACCAGGTTTATAAACATCCTCTATATATCCTATGGCGCTCTCAGTACCGCTGCCCGTTGCAGTAAATTTACTCTCAGCAGTATAACCGCCTATTGGATCAATTGAATACAACTGGGTACCGCTGCTATCCATACCACCAACAATAAGCTGCACGTAAAATGGCATCATCTTATTCTGCTGCATTATAACTGATAATAGTGATGTTGCTGATTTTGGTGACATTGGATGTCCCTCATTCATTTTATATATCTCATTTTGAGCCTTTATTATTCGTGCAAGTTCATTTGCATCTCCTACAGAACCCGCTATTGTCATGCCCAAATTATTGTCAATCTTTATTATTTTTTGTGCCTCTATTGTAGAGATAAATGTACCCATTGTAGCCTTAGAATCCGCACCTATTACGACCCCATCACTGCAGACCATACCAACAGTCGTTGTTCCTTTCAAAAAATTCTTATATACATCCATATCAAGACTCATTTATACACCCATAAACATATAATTATAAATTCTCAGAATACTATTGAACCGATAACTAAAACATCGCTTCTGAAATAAAATATCATTCAAACCATTTCATGGTGATTGATAAAAAAGTTGGATATGTGTTCGAAGAAAAATCTTACAACAAAAATCCAAACTCATCTAGGAACTATTCGCCAACCCATTATATATCTGATATATTAGTTATTTAAAGCTTTATGTAGTAGCTTCTGCACATTAATATATATAAAAAATCTATTTATCTTATTTTTATTTTATTAATGCAAACGCAATGTTTTCAAAAGTTATTAATATTTGAATGGATGATGCACATTACTAATGATAGTATGGCAACATTATCAAAAAATCAAGATATTGAACATTATAGCAAAATAAATAATTTGAAAAGGCACATAAATAGTGACAATCGCGCAGTAGTACGTGAGATTATATGTAAGGATATTGATGCCGCACGATATGTACTCTTAAATTTAGATTATGCGAGACACGTCTGCGATAATTCGGATGGATCGACGTATGCACATTTAATTATTAAAAAACATCTCAGTTTAGCAAAAGAATTCTTTGGAAATGAGGACCTAATGAAAATATGTTCTAAAGATGGATGGAGTTTATACCATGAAGCTGCCAGATGGCACTTAGAAATTGCCAAATTATGTATAACTAATGATAATATACTAAGTTATTCCAATAATTATGGACTCAGTGTTGCAAGTATAATACTAAAAGTATACGGATCAAATCTTACAGAAAGTGAAACAAAGCATTTAGAGGATCTTATAAGCGCCCATAAGATAGGATCCATTAAAAAAATATATATAAATAATGCAAATAGCTCAATTCAAAGTAGTGATAACAATTCGGCAGTCATAAAACCTGATGAGGTAGTAGAGACGCAAGTGACAGACAATTCTTTAAAAGCACCTAATTTAAAAATAGATAATAACGTAGAAGAGAATAATCTTGAAAAGGAATTACACAATGAGATTGTAAAAAAGGTACATACGCTGCTAAAAAAATCTGATAGAAAAATACTTGATGAACTCATCAAAGATGATGAGATATTTGCAATGCATATCTTAAAAGATGGTGAGCTTAGCACATTGGAATACGGTGTTAAAAAATATTTAGGGCATAGAGTGGTAGAATTAAATAACAATGCGGCATTATATGCAATTGAAAATTATAACATTGCAAGCATTAAAAATTTAGATGGCTGGTCCATTGGGCATGCAGCAGTTTTAGGAAGTAGCAAAGCTGCCATAAAAGCAATATCTAATATAGACATTGGAAGACTAAGTGATGAGGAGGGCATAACAGTAATACAAATTGCGGTGCAAACACATCTTGATGCAGCAATGTTAGCATTTGAATTAAATAGTGATGAGAATAGCATTTTGAGCATCGAAAATGATAATTATGAGAGCGTCGGTCAGATTGCAATAATTAAGTGGGGAGAGATCGCAAGAAAGGTAATAAAGGATCCAAAATTATATACTAAAACAATAGTATCCCCAAAAAGAAAGAAGAATTGGACATTTGGTCATGAAGCCGTAATGACCCACGCAAGCGCAGCAAGGCGCGTTTTAGAATCCAAAAATGAAGAATTTAAAAACATTATTGATGTTGATGAAGAGAGTATATATGATATTGCTAAAACATCAATAGAGAGATATAACAAATCTCTTAGAAAATAGATGCAACCTGATTTATATCAAAAAAATAAAAAAAGATAGTAGGTTACACCACTATCTGGGCTAAGCGCTCCCCACCATCTATTTCAGCATATGCAAATGTTCTATGTATTTTTGTAACGCGTACATTATACTGCCGGCCAATTCTAGTCTTTGCATCTTTTATCATTACTACTACATTTCCCACTCTGCCTATACCCTCTCCCCGTGCACCTTTCGCATATACCTCCACAGTATATTCAGCTCCTTCGGTCAGCTCATCGTTTGCAACAACCATATTCTCACACCAATTTTTAATTGATAATGAAAGCTTTTAAAGCTATTCTACTAAAAAGAAAAAGTTAGTCAACTGACTAACATTGTCATACTTTTTTCTTATTTTTATTTTTGTTTTTATACGTTTTTTTATATGGAAGGGCAAATTTGTATAGTATAAAACCGGATAGAATAGCAAAAACGACCATTACAATAAAAGATACGTATCTATAACCATTTAACATATTGCGCTCATATGTTGCGTTATTTTTTGCGCCTACAAGCAGATAATTTATTTTTGAAGTGTTGCCAGAAATATTTTTTGCAGCATTTATATCATTATATGCTGTAGATAAATTCGGATAAAAAATCAAATACGCACTGCCATTAACCTCATTAACATATGATAATGTGTTATTTATTCGTATTGAAATAGAAGCGTTATTAATAAAATTCGATGGTATAGATGTATTTGCGGAGCCCGTACTTAAAAATAGAATGGATGGCAGCATAAAAAAAATAAACACTGCCAAACTTTTCAATCAAATCACTCTTATATTTACAGGTTTACATCTAAGTTTAGCTGCTCTTTTAGCTCCCTGTATCTGTTTCTGATTGTTACTTCAGTAACACCAGCAACATCAGCTATCTCCTTTTGCGTTCTGCGCTCTCCCACTATCGCGCCAGCGATATATACCGCTGCAGCGCTAACGCCCGTAGGGCTTCTTCCAGATAGTAAGCCTTTCTTCATTGCCATCTTCAAAAGCTCGACCGCCTTTTCTTGGGCATCTCCGCTTAGTTTTAAAGCATTAACATATCTTGGAACATAGGCTACTGGATCTATTAAAGGCATCTTCAAGTCTAATTCATGGGATATTATTCTATATGCGCGACCCACATCCTTCTTTGCTACGCCAGATATATTTGCTATCTCATCAAGCGTCCTTGGCATTCCCGATTC
>JAJZJI010000069.1 GCA_021828345.1 Microcaldota archaeon | reverse complement strand
TATCTGACCATCCAATTTTAAAATTATTTTGCAATAATTTTCTAGTAAAATCTATGTCCTCAAATGCGTCTAATTTTATATCGTAGCCTTTATTGTACAAGAAAATATTTTTTTTAAGCATTCTTGCAACTAACACCAATGGGGCTTTTACATTAGTATTAAATGAATTTTCAAACATATTATTTGTTACGTTTTCTAATAATGAGAGATTTTGAATTGCGGCATTATTAACTAAATATTTTATTTTATATTTTTTGTTTAATATACGATTAAATATTTTATTTATTTCTTTCTTATTTGTAATATCTGCATTTATGTATTCAATATTATTATTATAACCAGCGGTTTGTTTTAATGTTATTAATGTCCGTCCCACTATTAAAACCTTTACTTGATATTTTGAAGAAAGTAATTTAGCAAGCGCAGACCCTATACCTGTTCCGCCCCCAGTAATTAACACTACACTTTTCATATTCGAATTACCACAATAATAATTCAGATATCACTTCATCTTTTATAAATCTTATATCTTTTAAAATATCTCCCTGTGTTCCATATGGTGGACCAAAGGAAATACCGTAAATATAAATATTATTAGATAATAATTTCAATTTATCTATTACATCTTCTGGACAACCAACAAGTGCGCAATAGCTCACAATTTCATTAGATATATACGATGTTGCTTTCTTTACATCATCTCTTTTCACATAAAATATAATTTTTTCAAATTCCCTTTTAGATAGAGGGAAGTCACAATTACTTACTATGCTTTTCATATAAGGAATATACATTGCTAAAATTGGTCGAACCATATCGTATGCACGGTTTACATTTCTTGAAATACACGTTATTCCCCCTATGGAAAAATGTGGGGTAGCTCGATTTGACAGTTTGCTCCCCAATTCTAATTTAGTATATAATTTTTTAAGAGCTGTTAAATCCCAATTTTCACCCGTCTGAAACTCGTCACAATATTGACCTCCAAAATAAGCCATTTCCTCACTAAAAGAGCCTAAAATAATCGGAAAATTATTTATACTATTATTCTGAATAACCTTAAGACTTTTTGCTTTATAGAAGTATTTGCCACTATAATTTGAACTATCATCTTGTAATATTCTTCTAATATATTTGATTGTTTCTATGCAGGCTTTTTTAGCTTCTCCTTTTAAGTATTCAATGCCAATTAAATCAAAAAATGCACCTTTACCTATGCCAAGAACCAGACGTCCACGTGACAACCTATTGAGAAAAATTGCATTTCTCGCTATCCTAATTGGATGCGAATGAAGACCACTAACAATACACGGCCCCACTTCTATATTTTTTGTATGTTCAGCTATCAAACTTAAAATAGGCCAACTAGGATAATACGGCAAATCATCATAAACGTAAATCCTATCATAACCCATTTCCTCAATTCTCTTGCCCAGTGTAATATATTTGAACGGGTCTTTATTCCCCTGCAATGCAACATAACTTTTACACTTGTAATTACTCATCTTTTCCATCTAAATACCAACCTATAATATGACCTTCTTCATCATATTCATGATTAGGTGGTAAAGACATCTTCTTTGTGATTTTAAAAAATTCCTCTTTCAAATAAGGCATTCTTGATACTATCGCTCTTTCTTTGCCATTGTTTATGTATTTTAATTTAGTATCCGAACCAACGTGTACTTTTCCTGCGGAAGGAGCATAGACATAATGAGGAATTATTGTGGCAGATTCTGTGCATAAATATTTATATATATCTAAACCCCTCTGTACAGAACACCGCAGGTGATCACTTCCCTCAATAGGCATACAATGGTTAAAATAATATGGTATAATCCTATTTCTAAGTAATAATGAAAATAATGTTTTTATAGTCTTAATATTATCATTGATTCCTTTCAATAGAACTGTTTGATTACGAAGTATAATTCCTCTTGAAATAAGCTTGCTCGCAGCTGTAACTGCATCAGGTGTTAATTCATCAGGATGATTAAAATGTACATTAATTGCAAGTGATTTGCTTTTAAATGGTTCGTTTGTATTTACTTTAATGTAAGAACTCAACCTATCGCATAATTTATCAGAATAAATATAAGGACAGGTTAATAGGGTACGAGTTCCAATCCTGATTTCAGTTATATTGCCTAAGCGTATTACTTTATCTATCGTATAGAAAAGTTTTTTCTGATTAACCAATGGTTCGCCACCTGTTATTAAAACTCCCCGTACCTCTTTCATCTTAGCTATTTCTTCTATCGCCGCATCTATTTGTTCTAATGTCATTTCTGGTTGATTGCGCATAACGCGACTTTTTTTATAACAAAATCTACAATAAGCTGGACAATCAAAATGTGGCGTCAATAACACTCGGTCTCTATATAGTCTTTCTAATCCATAAATTTTAGATGATTCCTTGCCTTCTTCAAATGGATGTGCAGTACCATTTGAACTAAGCTCCAGAGGAGAAGGCAAATATTGCTTTCTAATTGCTTCAGAATACTTCATTAACTTAGCCAAATACGGTGTTATTTTTGCTGGATACCTTCGGACAACTTCATCAATCATCGCCCTTTGATAATTATTATCAGCAAAATGATATTTCAAATCTTCACCTATGTATAATGTGTCTTTTTCGATTATCATCACATTATCCTTCTTAAAAAGTATGGGCCTTATCGAACTTCATTATACGAATGAAGAATTACATATAAGTATATATATGCAGAAAACAAATATCCTATCACTCGTCCATACTATAACAGACAATTAAAGCTATTTGCTTGAGAGAAATTTACTACCAATTAATTCATATAAGTTGAACAGAATATTAGTGCAACAATAAACCTGCTATACGCCAACAACTCGCAAATATCCGCTATTTATAACTTGTTTCCTATTTGCCAATCTCCTTTTCATCCATAAACCATGAATAAAACGAAAATCTCGTGAGAATAGATACACTACATCATAAAGATTATTATTTTGACAAACTCAATCGTCAAAAAAGATAAACAATAGCGATAAATCCTTATTATTCAACAGCATTACGAAGTACTGAGCATCTTTCTTACTCTACCATTGGTGATACGTTAGAAATTTTCATCTCTTTTTCTCTCTCAGCAAATTCCAACATAATCTGATCGCGCCTTCTCCAGTTTGACCAGTAGGCACCTTTGTAACCCAATTGTACGAGACGCATAAGGAAAGGATTATCAGCATAGTTATTGTCATCTTTTGTATCCCCAGGAATTGTGGGTAGTGAAACTCGATAATGTTCATTCTGTGGGACATAAGATCTTATAAGTTCAATTGTTCTTGACCAACGCCCACTTGGGCTATCAATAGTTTTCGGATCTTCTGGGAGGTCGGGAGAGAAGTAAAAAAGCGGCCTTATACGTCCAAACTCATCGAACATAAATTGCCGCTCATAATCCGCAATACTTGTGAAACTTGCAAGGGGGCGCAGAATAATGGGGCTAATTGCAGTGTTGGATTGCAAACCCTTGATTACTGTAATGCCATTGGATTCATTCGCAAATCTTACACCAAGAGGAGAGTAAGGAAAAACCCTAATTCCTAACGCAAAACCAACCACGGTTGCGTCAAGCGCAAGTGTCTCATCAATACAATCATATACTGTTTCGATTGTTTCTCCTGGCATCCCTAACATTATATCGATTATGACAAGCATTCCGTTATCCTTTATGAGTTTGGTTACCCTCTTTATATCCTCAAAGTTAAAATAACGTTTCTCATTCACAGCAACTTTCCATGAGTTTAGAAGTTCGTCTCTTGTATGTTCAGGAGAAAGATTAACCCCTTTACACCCGGCCTTCGCAAGTAGCAATGCCAATTCTTCATCAAATGGAACTGGTTGTGCATAGATCCAAAGTCGCAACTGATGAAGAGGAGAAGATGAATCCTTGCGCTTACGAGCGATAATCGCTCGTAAGATATTTTTGGTATTCTCAATACTCAGATTAACTTCACTGTCTGAGGTATGCAGGTCATATACTCCTTGTCCCGCCAACATTTCCATCTCATCAACCACTGCCGTAATACTTCGTCTTGCAAACTGTTTACCCTTTGCATCAGGCTCTACACAATGGGCACAGGCAAATGAGCATCCATTTTTAATTAATATATTACCCAAACCACCTTTAGCATAGTACTCTAAGTTGTCAACCTTCCAAGGTACGCCGGACCTTCGAACGTATGGTGTTGCCAGATTAACGAATTTCACCCTTCCTTTTTCCGATCCTTTCAGATGCCAGTCTGACTCATTGCGATCATTTCTGGATACTTGCACTACTTTTTGCCCATCGTTGATAAGCAAGCCACTTACGTCCCATGGCGATTCTTGCAATAGTAACTTATTTGCCAGCTTGCAAATTAATAATTCACCAGGCCCTTTGATCCCATATGGAATATCGAAATACTCAAGTAATGCGAAAGGCATGGATGAAAAACCAACCCCCCCGGCTACTATAGGAGCTTTGGTTAATTGTTTGACTATATCGATAACTTCTTTGTGCTCCTCAAGAAAGACCTTCTGCTCCTGAGGATAAATTGTATCGGTATTACGAATAGTAATGCCAATAAGTAGAGGTCTTTTAACTTGAAAATATTCCTCTAAAACTTGTTTCCATGTCTCTTGTCTAAAAGTTAGATCAATTACCTCAACGGCAAACCCGTCTTGTTCTAAAGAAGTTGTTAAGATGTCCAAAGCATAGGGGGTTATCGCTGGCTGAACCTTATTAGGATTAATCAGTGTAATTAAAGCCTTTGAGGTACTTTCCGTCTCAAATCTTATAGTTTTCATGGTCTATTATCCTCCTTTGCTAGCATCGTTCTTTCATTCAAACAGAACTCTTGAGCCATTAGAGTTCAAGGAAGTTATAATCGAGTTAGTAAAGATTTTGTCGTTAAACGCAACAAACCACACCACGACATTAATCGTTTTAGTTCTCGCGGCCTGAATTAGGCCGCCGTTATTCCCAGAAAGTCTGTAAACGTTTCCAGCGGAAGACTCGACCAGAAACGAAGCTGCCTTTATTACACCAGAGTTAGTAAGCCGCCGGACACCGAAGAAAGAGAGATATATACGCCACTTATTCCTCCAACCGGAGCAAGGACGAGCCTTATGCCGGTTATAATGGATGCACTCCAGTATACGGTTATGGTTTCCAGAATTTATTACTGTGATTCCCCCGAGTATTACATCACAGGAGGAATTGATAGGGCCTTCGTTGGTTACATTTCCAATACTTCCTATAAAGGTGAGACTAACGTTTAAAAGGTTGGAATTAGATATGTTTAAGGTGAAAGCAAAGAAATGGCCGCCGGTTACAACTGAACCGGTAGTGGTAATCACTAGGGCGTTTGGATTTAAAAGGCAAATTGAAGCGGTAGACTTAATTAAACCTGCTATGGAAGATATGCCTGGTACTATTATCTTATTTAGAGTTGCACCAGAACAATTGTTAAAGAATAAGAAACCGCCATTCTCTATGAAAAAGCTGTTATAGTCTATGATGCCCCTGAGAGTGGACTTGGCAACGGTCATGGATGGGCAGGAAGAATTAATGGAATCGGAGCCGGAGACGAACGAGCCACCCGCGGGTAGGGAAAAGGGGATAAAAAACAGGGACTTCAAGAGAGCCCCCCCCGAACGCGCCCATCAAGACCGGGAGTCGGAAAAAATCCTTAAACGTGAATAAAAACATACGCTTTACCTTTTAGGTTAAATCGAGGCAGGCCGTACGGTTTAGCAACGTTAATTATTTTTTTACTAAAATAACAATATTTATATTAATATTATATTTAAAAACATATGTCAAGATTTTTTTTCATCAATGTGTTAATAACTGAAAGACACGGTCGTCTCGCTTGGATGCAAAAAGGTAAGATGAACCGGAGGTGAGTCCGATGGTGGCTTGCCTTATTTAGTTTTCCTTTTCCAGCTTCCCATAATTATCAAAAAATCTTGTGAATTCGTGAATTATTCTCCGCAACCTCACATAAGCATTAAATCTAATGCCAATTAAACCACCGTGAAGTATTTGCGAAATATTTATTTATACCTCTTGCGATACCGCTATTACAAGGCTTTGCCTGAAAAACCCCCATGTGAATAATTTAAAATATTTTAGACAGCCAAGAAAAAAGACCTTTTTCTTTTTGGCCGCCTATCTTTAAATAATTAACAATAATTAACAATAATTAACAATATTTCGCAACTGTTTGTGAATTATTTAATACCATTTAAACATAGATATATACTATATTAATAATAAATATTTTAAATAATTCACAAGTTCACAACTATATGAAAGCCAGTTTTTAACTGCCGATTTTTTTATAATAGACGGCGGATTTTG
>JAJZJI010000006.1 GCA_021828345.1 Microcaldota archaeon | reverse complement strand
GCTGCCGGATCACCTAGACCTACGCTCTCCCAATCAATTAATACAAGCTTGTTATTATTGACTAAAATATTCTGTTCACAAATATCTCCGTGTATTAGGCAGCACTTATTTAGATATTTGGGATTTTCAAGAGGTGCTTTGATCCTACTAAACGTAGCATCAATCAACCCAATAAACCAATCATTTCGTACAAAATATTGAGCCCTTTTCATTTTGATGTACTTGATATTTTCTTCTATGTCTGCTAGCCACGAAATATATGTCAGTCTCTTTGTATTTAGCTTTAGTTTACCAGTGGGTAGCATGTGAAGCTTTGCAACAATTGTCGCCAATTTTTTTATTGTTTCTTGATTCAATTTTTTTATGTGCTTATTGAGCGGAGAACCAGGCAGATATTCTAAAATGATAAATGATTCACTTATCACTTTTCTTGAATCGTCCAACAGTAATGCTCGTGGGGCAATCTCTAGGCGTTCTATGGTTTTCAGAGCGATAAATTCCTCCTTAGACTTATTTGGCACCTTCGGATCCATATTGATCCTAACTACGAGTCTCTTTCCGTTCAATACAGCAATGTAATTTAGATTACTTTCACCCAATCCCAGAGGCTTTAATTCAACGTTTTTTGGTTCACTGTCTAAACCTAATAATTTAGGATCAAGTCCAAGTAAATATTTCTTGAGTTTTGTTTCTAGAGCCATAGACACCATTTTCATATGACTGCTCTGACCGGGATTTGAACCCGAGTTTTGGGGTTGAGAACCCCACGTCCTTGACCGAACTAGACGATCAGAGCAAAATAATTTTCAAAAATAAACACTAGATATTGTGCAATAAACAATAAATAATGAATAGAATAAAAAAAGTATTTAAAAAAATATTAATCTTTTTTATCTGTAGTGCTCTTTTTCTTTCTTCCTGCACCCATAGGCATGCGCACCTTAATATCAGGGTATAATTTTCCCATGAGCTCTGGGGTTATGCTGCTCTCAAATTTCATTGAGTTAACAATGCTATTAAATAGATATATCTCTGCAAGCTTTGCTATCGTATCGTTTGGCACAGCCTCTTTTATTGCGCGCTTAACATCTGGCTTTTGCAGCTCTTTTATCGCATCTGCAAGTGACTCATAACTCTTCTTTCTATCTGCGGATATCTTGCTAGATATTGCATCTAATGCCTGCGTATTTATTCCCATTATATTATATGAGCGCTTATCAATTGCATTTCTTATTACTGCAAGATGATTGACAATCTCCTCAGGCTTTGTGCCTTCGTATATGCCAAGGCGTTTTATAGCAAGCCAATCTTTGTACTTTACCATAAAATCTATGTATTCTTGCGGCTCCTCCATAATATCACTTCGTATTTATTATAAAATATCCCGCTGCTTTCTCGCGCGCTACGCGTTTTATTATGCCTTTTTGAGCAAGCGTAACTAAAGTGTTTGTAACCAGGCCTTTTGGCTTATTGCACTTTCTCATTATATCATCAGCCGTTTTTATCGATGTATCCTTATTTGCTCCCAATTCCTTCATAGCTGAAAGAATCGATTCTTCTATAGGTGTAAGATCTGCCATAAAATCACTCTTAAATATCACTTCTTCCTCTTGACCACTTTATTCTTTGATCTTAAAAACTTATATCCACAACGCCTGCATTTCTCATTATTTATGCTATTGCGACCTTTGCATCTTCTACATACCTTTACTTTGCTTATCTCAGCATCAAAAACCGGGAACTTTCCCATACATAAACACCTTTAATATAAAACTAAACATGCGCTGATTAAAAACAGACCACATCTGCAGCTGCTCGGCATGCTTCTCTGATAATATATTAATAAAAGCTTATATATCTTATGTATTTTTTATTTTTTTAGCTATTTAGATATTGATAAATAGATGCATTTGCATATTACTATTAGATATCATGGAAGAAAAGGTAAAACTCAATAAATTAACTAAAGATGAAGAGCGCATAATAGTGCATAAGGGGACTGAAATACCATTTAGTGGAGAGTATGAAAAGGAGACACGGGAGGGTGTTTATGTCTGCAAACGCTGTGATGCACCATTATATAGATCAAGCGATAAGTTTGATGCACAATGCGGATGGCCAAGTTTTGATCAAGAAATAGAAGGGGCAATAAAAAAAGTGAAAGATTCCGATGGGGAACGCACAGAAGTTTTATGTGCGCGCTGTGGTGCACATTTAGGGCATGTCTTTTACGGAGAGGGCTTTACAAAAAAAGATACAAGATATTGTATAAACTCTATATCAATGAAGTTTATACCTAAAAATAGCCATAGTATATAGATTATATAATTTTTTATTTAGAATGCGTATCGTATATATCTAATGATGTGTTTTAAGTCCAGGTTTAAACTTACTTTGTAAGTTTAAACATATATGAAAGATATAATATTTATGGCGGCTTTACAGTTTTGATTAATATTTATATAAGAATAATACTGTATTTATCTAAATTTATCCAATAAATATACTTGTTGCGACAACAGTCAAGTTATATTTATATAATACAAATATTCAACAACTTTTTATTTGTTACCAATATATTATTAATATGAAAAAATCAACAAAACAGAAGAATATTAAGTACATTTTATATATTGTACTCTTACTTACATTTGAGATTATAATATACTTATCACAACAAATCTCGGCAAAAATCAATGTTGCAACAGGAATCGAAGTATTTTTATCAAGCATAATAATGGCTTTAGCCACCTATGCTCTTGCAAAGATCTACGGTTAAATAAGTATCACTGATGTTCTTATGTATATCTTGTGCTTCAGGTGATGCGTCTTAATTCTACCTCTATAGATCCAGAGTCTCTGCTAAAAAGAGCCTGTCTTAACTTTCCCATCACATACATAATAGGACGTGATTACACCTTTAGGTGAGATAAGACATTTAGATAACTTAAAAGCATTTGTATGGTACCATTGTCAAATAAATGTTTCCCAGTGCCAAGCGTTATAAGAAAAATCATTAACCATAACTCATCAACCAGATCATTTTTCAAAAGTGTCTGGATGAAATTGCCACTTCCAGGAAGATGTCAAATTGTAAAATATACTTTTAATACTGCCCCTCATTTTCCTTTCTTTTCTTTAGTATTTGGCAATCCTTCGCCCTTCATAATAAAGTTGCGCAAACTAGTTTTTATGTAAAAACTCCATGCGTCAGTACAGACACAGTAACATTCGATTTTTGGAGCCAATCCCACATGTGTGAAACGAAGTTCAGTTTTATTGTCCTTCTTAGTTATGTCAAATATAATATCAGTATCATTCCATTCTTTTTTATTTTCTAAGATAAATATTCACTATATGCCAGACCACCCTTTTACAAAGAACACGTTCTATTATTTTTTGTTTTGAACGATGCATATCCTTATAGCGATACGCTCATACAGAACCAAGCTTATCTGTTTTACCAATGATTTCGCCAGACTATATATTTCACAAACATAGGATATTCTTAGCTTATTTAATTTGCCTTTGAAATTTCTATGTTAAACCAATTTTTATATGATAATTAATTTTTAGCATTTACACATATTTAAATAATTTAATATAAAAATCATATCATGGCAGCTGATACGGATTCTATAGTATTTGGAGGAGGATGTTTTTGGTGTGCAGAGGCCGTATTTCAAATGATAAATGGAGTTGTAAGCGTAATGCCGGGATATGCTGGAGGCATTACGAAAAATCCCACATATGATAGCGTATGCAACGGAAATACCGGTCATGCAGAAGTCATAAAAATAGATTATAACAACAATATTAATCTTGAAGTATTATTGCAAATATTTTTTGAAATGCATGATCCCACAACATTAAATAGGCAAGGAGCGGACATTGGAACACAATATCGCTCAATAATATTGTATACTACAGATTTACAAAAAAAGAGCATTGATAGATATATCCTAAAACTGCAAAGTACATATGATAAAAAGATTGTAACAGAAATAAAAAAGCTCGATATTTTTTATCCTGCTGAAGAATACCATATAAATTATTACAAAAATAATGCTAAAACTCCGTACTGCAACGTTGTTATTGGACCTAAAATAGCAAAAATAAAAAAAGAATTTAGCGCGTTATTAAAGCAATCTTGATAAATCTTTCCTGCATATTTTATTTAGGTGAAAACAATGAGAGTTATTGGGCATAAAAGAGATCATCCATATGCAATAAAATTAGGAGATCTCCCAGGATTTAAGAATTTAACAACAGATCAGAAGGTACTTGATTACCAGATACATGCATGTGCATGCGGGCTTTCAAAACACAAACCATTCTGCGACGGTTCGCATAAACATGCAATTGGTGAAGATGCAAATAAGTGCTATTGTTATACAGGCGGGGATAAAAGAGAGGAAATAACAGATAGCAACGCAGCAACGGAAATAAAAAAAATACCAAATGAATACGAATAACAAATTTGCTATTCTTTTTCTCTTTCTTTTTTATACATAAGGCATAAAAGGCTTTTTTCTGTTCTATATGTGGTTCAATGGCAAATGATTTTAGTATAACGCCCTGGAAGGTCGAAGGGACGGTAGATTATGATGTTTTTCTCAAGGATTCAGGAATAAGCAGAATAGACGACCAATTAAAAACACGCATTGCAAAATATACAGGAGCATCTCATTTTATGATCCGACGCGAAATATATTATGCGCATCGTGATCTCAACTGGTTATTAGATCAATACGAGAAGGGTAATCCATTTTATATATTCACAGGAAGAGGACCCTCTGGTGGAATGACAATTGGCCATTTAATGCCATTCGTATTAGCACAATGGCTGCAAGAAAAATTTGGCATAGATGTATACATACAAATAAGCGATGAAGAGAAGTACCTATCTAAAAAAGATCCAAATGTTACATTGGATGACATTCACAAAACAGGATATGAAAATATGCTAGATATAGTATCACTTGGCTTCAAACAGAGCAAAACTAAGGTATTCTTTGATACGGACAATGCAAAAACATTATATAAGAATGCAGTGCGCGTAGCAAAACATATAACATTCTCTACAGTCAAGGATGCTTTTGGATTTGGCAATGATATGAATATAGGATTGATTTTTTATACCAGCATGCAGGCAGCACCAGCATTTTTAAAATCAGTAGAAGAGCATAAGAATGTACCATGCTTAGTGCCACTTGCAATAGACCAAGATGTGCACCTTAGATTGGCAAGGGATGTTGCGCCAAAGCTTGGATATTATAAGCCAGCAATTATACACTCAAAATTCCTTCCAGGGCTTGACGGCTCCTCAAAAATGTCGTCAAGTGATAAAAACAATACAATATATTTAACGGATACTGAAGAGGAGGTACGCGTAAAAATAAATAGGGCGTTGACAGGACAGCAAGCGACGGCTGAATTACAAAAAAAATATGGAGGCAACCCAGACAAATGCGTAGTATGCCAGTACTATAAGTATTTCTTTGAACCGGATGATAGAAAATTAAATGAAATATTTGAAGCGGAAAGGAATGGAAGCATGCTTGCGGGAGAGCATAAGAAGCATTTGGCAGAAACTATAAACGCATTTCTTAAAAGGCATAGGCAGAAAAAAGAAATTTATAGAAAAAAAATAGACAAGTACATAGTAGTTGATTAACGCCTTTAATGCACTACTCTTTGATTAAAATAAGATTAGCATAGTTCGATAACATGCCATTTAGATCTATCTCTTTTATGCCACTAATTGCCTTTAATACATATTTATTATTCATCGATATCGCTTTAGATATGGCCTCCTTTTTACTTATCTTTTCCTGCAACTTTAGTATATTAACAATATTTGCCTCTTTCCCGGCTTTTTTTGATGCATATGTGCTAGTGCTCTGCGTAAATTCCAATATATCATCACGTATCTGAAAGGCTATACCTAGATTAAGCCCATAATCATACATATTTATCTTTGATTTATGGTCCTTGTATATTGCGGCTATGCTACTTGAAGTTCCTATTAAAGATGCAGTTTTTAATATTGCTATTTTTATGTATTTGTCA
The DNA here is from genome assembly GCA_021828345.1 of Microcaldota archaeon. The sequence goes on along the minus strand of JAJZJI010000006.1, from coordinate 26,261 downwards.
ACATCTATCTTTGATACATTATTCTGATATTTATAGTCTATCGATTCACCCGCACACATCTTCATAGCGGCATCAGATATCGAATACATCACATTGCTACCATATTTTGAAGATAATTGTATCGCCTTTGATATAAGAGCATCTCCTGCAAGTATTGCATAATTATTATTAAATTTATAATTAACGCTATCAACGCCGCGCCTCTCACGCTCTTTATCTATTATATCATCATGCACAAGAGATGAGACATGAAGCAGTTCGATTGCTGATGCAAGATCAACAAATGATTCAAGACTATAATTTAATATGTGCGCGCCTAACAAAACCATTGTTGGGCGAATCATCTTACCACGCGATTGAAGAAGATGTGTCGATGGTAAATATAACTCATCTGTGATAAAATCGTTATTTGTAAATGAGGTTAAACGTTCATATACCTGTTTTATACTATTATGCACTACATCGGGCAAATTCAATTTTAAATGGTCGTCGCTCGCCATTAAATCATACCTATATTTGAATATAAGTTTATAAATTGATAAGTATCATTATATTAACTAGTTAAAGTAATGCTGTGGTATTGTGATAATATATGATTCATTAAGTAGAAGTTATAAAGAACTTATGCCTATTGTAGATAATAAAATAAATCTCTTTGTATGCGGGCAAACCGTATATGATGATGCACATATAGGACATGCAAAATTATATACGAACTTTAGCGTTATTGTAAGATGGCTTAGATATCTAAAATATGATGTAGTGTATATACAAAATATAACAGATGTTGATGACAAAATAATAAGAAGAGCAACCGAAACACATAGAGACCCTATAGAACATGCAAGGTTTTATGAAAAAAGGTTAATGGAGGATATGAAAAGCCTTGGGAATAATGATGTAAATATGTTTCCACGATCACATGATTATATAAAAGAGATAAAGATGCAGATACAAAAATTGATCGATAGGGGATATGCGTATGTTATAGATAATGATGTTTATTATAATGTAAAAAAATTCAATGATTATACAAAATTATCTGGTATATCACTTGATGAATTAGATAGGCATAGAATTGAGCCAAATCCTAAAAAAATAAACAGCTATGATTTTTCACTTTGGAAGGGTGCAAAAGAAAATGAGCCAGCATGGAGCATAGATTTGCTCGTAAATGGCAAAGTTATATTTGTAAAAGGAAGACCTGGATGGCATATTGAGGATACCGCAATAACCGAGCGTATATTTGGCCCACAATATGATATACATGGTGGCGCCAAAGAACTCATATTCCCACACCATACAAATGAGATAGCGCAAGAAGAGGCTGCATCAGGAAAAAGCCCAATGGTTAGATACTGGATGCACTCTGGAGTAACAAAATTAAATGGGGAAAAAATGAGCAAAAGCCTCAAAAATTTTATAACAATACGAGAAGTACTTAAAAAATACCACCCAGAAGTGATAAGGCTTATGATAGAGTCTACACATTACACAAAAGACATTGATCATCGTGATGTGATTATGGAGGAGGCAACAGCAAAGCTTCGTGAAATGTACATAACACTCTCTTTGTTTTATAATAATAAAAATATAGACATGCAAAATTCAAAGAGTTATGTTGAGCTTGAATCGCATCTCAAAGAGTTTGAGATTCAATTTAAGGATGCGATGAATGATGATTTCAACACACCCCTTGCAATTACTGCATTATATAGCCTAATAAAATACATTAAGAGTTTTATAGAATCTGAAAACTCAATTACAATAAGCGAACGTGACACTGTAATGAAACGAATAAATGAGCTATCGCACATAATAGGTATTTTAGATATGGATTATTACAAAAAGGAACTGCCAGATACTGCCGAAGAGCTAATTGAAAAACGGACAAAATTCAGAAAGGGCAATGACTTTACAAGTTCAGATAAAATAAGAGAGGAACTCTCAAAAAAATTCTGTATTGGCATCCAGGATTTAAAGGATAAAACTCTTTGGTATTGGATCCCACAAATATAAAAAATATATATTGTTATTAATCTAACCAATTTTTTTTATTAGAACTACGGCATAAGTTATAAAATATTTTGCGATGTGATTTATTATCTTCATTCTTTTAGATGTATCACGTATAAATGCTATTTCCTTTTCCGTTATACCATTTGATAGGATAATTAAAATTGGGTATAAGAGCACTGCGAGTATTATATCTATTGCTAAAGAGTAATAACTCTCATATGTTATTATAGATACTGTAAATAAAATAGCAAATAATATAATAGATGATAATGTAATCCTCAGTATTCTATTATAATTTATGTATATAGAAAACTCTTTTGTCAATAATTTAGTGTATAATATCCCAGATATTATAGGCCCTATTACAAAAACGCTTAGTATAACACCGTACGCGCCTAGATATGGAACTAAAAGAAGCAGAAGAATAAATTCTAACATAGCAACAGCTATTTGATATTTCATAAATTTTCTAGTATGCCCAAATCCTATTAGAAGTGACCCTGAATAGGTCCCTAGTATATTAATAGTAAGCCCAAGAACTATTATTGAAAAATAGAGCGGAGCACTGCTATATCCTTTTGATAATAGTAAATGGAGTAAGGGAATTGATGCTGCAATTGCAAACGCAACCATTGGGAGCAAAAACAAAAGTGTATAATATATACTGCTCTCATATGCAGAGCTTATGTTCTGCTTATGTTTTTTATGTGATATTACCATTGCATATGCAGGTAAAAGAAGAAATGTTCCTGATGTTATAAATATATTTATTATATTTCCCAACCTTAACGCAGCACCATAATTTCCTACAATTGAGGATACAACAAATATTCCAAGAAGTACAACGCCAAAATTTCCAACACCCGTATTCACTATATTTGATATAACTAAAGGTACTGAAAATGACGTCAGCTCTTTTATTATTGCTTTTGATATTTTAGATAAAATAAACTTATATTTTTTATAAAGCAGCAATAATCCCAATATTACACCCAGTATTAATGAAATTAAATATCCAGCCATTGCACCCATTACGCCAAAACCTAACGATACCAAAATAACAATTATCGCAAGTTGAGACATTGAATATAATATATTGCTATATACGGATTCACGCACCTTTCCAACACCCACAAGGGATGCCATTGTTATATTAAAGATAACTGAAAAGAAGACGCTTATTGATGCCAAAATTATAGGTATTGTAAGTGCATTATTATGATATACTATGTTTGCTATACTGCCGCTTAATAGAACACCAATGATTGCAATTGCAACAGATATTATAGCTGCAACAAAATAGCCATTGCTAAGAAGTGTATTTGAATCTTGCATATTCTTTGATTCCGGAAGCTTCTTTCTAAGCGCTGTTCCTATTCCAAAATTTCCACCCATACCAAGCAATTGAGAAAATGCTATTGCAATCACATATAAACCAAAATCTGCAGGAAGAAGAAATCTTGCAAGATATATTATAATAATAAGCGATAGAAACGATGTAAATGCTTCACCTATTATGTATACTGTTCCATGCTTTGCAGTCCTTATACCCAATTCCCTAAAGGAGCCTTTTTTTGCCATTAATACACACAATTTTCCAAATTAGCACATAATAATAGATTAATAACATTATATAATACAATTCAATACAGTTAAATACAATTATATAGTATACAAAAAAGGTTTTAAATACTAATTTATGCCCCAGTAGTATAACTTGGATAGAACGCGGGCTTCCGGAGCCTGTGATCCGGGTTCAAATCCCGGCTGGGGCGGATATATTAAATATTTTGTATAGAATATCCAAAAATATATGTGGATTCATCTTTTAAGATTTTCATTTAAGATTGCAATCAGGCGCGCATGTAGCATATCTGTAGATTTTTCTGCTAACAATTCCGAAACAAAGCACATCGGATCTTTTTTATAACTAATGAATTTCTCCAGATGCCTCTCGAATGTTTTTATCTGCATAGCTTTTGGCTGCTCAATACTAAGTTTACAATTAATATTATTTGTGTTTATGTTACCTTTTAACCCTATAAATCCTATTGCTACTGATATATTTGCCTCTAAAACATTCAAATGAATTGCAAGCACCTTTCTATATATGGCAAGCTGTCTTCTATGCTGCGACTCGCGCTCCTCCGTCCTATCAGTCTTCCAATCTAATATCAAATATTTCTTGCCATCCTCGTAGTTGCGCTCATATATTGCGTCAAGTATGGCCTTGAATGCCGAAGTATCTTCTACATTTCCAATTAATTTATTTATTGGAAGTATTATTTCATATTCTGAATGAATCTGCCTAAAACCCAACTTTTCACTTATTTCATTATCAATCTGTATAATATTTTTTAGATACCTTTCCTCTTCAGTATTTAATTCTTTTTCGTTTAGGGATTTATTAAAACGCATCTGTGCCATTTCATGCGCTCTTGTACCAAGAGTTAAAGAGCGATTTGATGGGCTTTCTATTTTTAGTATACGCTCTTTTAAAAATTCGTAAGGACGCTCTGCGCGTTCTAATAGGCTATATGATATATTATGATTTGTCGAAAAATAATTTTTTATTGCATTATATAACCAAGGATCCGTATTTTTAAGAACATCCTTTGAACGCCCATAGTTACCATTTAAAAATAAAGCATATGATTCATCATATTTCCCACCAATTGGTACCATATCCTCCTCATTTTCTATCTCATCCATGGATATATTATCAACTAGGTACCTATCGCTATTGCGCTTATTTGTAATAATATATAGGTTATTCTTTGCACGCGTAAATGCAACAAAATCAACCCTTACCTGCTCGTCTTCTAATTCCTCAGATATGTCTAAACCCATAGATCCCTTTATTATAGAGTATACAACCATATCAATAAAACTCTCCTTTGTACCTCCGCCAATAGGCACATAAATTACATCATCAAATTCCATACCTTTGGCTTTATGTACTGTTGTCAGCACTACATTTTTTTCATTCTCATTAGGTGCATAGTCCTCCTCTAATATTGATAAATATTCAAAAAATGAATCGCGCGTCTTGTCATTATCAATTTTGGAAAATTCGGATATTGCATTATTTATTGTTTTTGCAGTTATAAAATAATCATTACCAATTGAAACTGCAATCGGCATTATGAGATCATTAAAAAGATCTTTTGATGATATTACATCAAATCTTTCTTTAATCTTAAAAAAGTTCTCCGCCATTGCCAATATCTCCTTTGGCACTTCATTTGATTGTTTCTTGCCGGATTTATTTATTTTGCTCCATTTTTCCGCGATCTCGAATGCCTCTCTTAATGAAATACCTGAAAACGGAGTAAATAGCGCATTTAATATAGAAGCTTTATCATCATATAACAAACCTTTAAGATATATTATTATCTGTGATTTTGCTTCCTCACTTGTTGATGAACCTGCCGTAGTGCTATATTCTATGCCCCTCTTGTCAAGTATATTTGATAACTCTACCAATTGCCCGTTCGTTCTTGTTATTATTGCAATTTTTTCATTCTGTTTGCCTTTTGAAACTATATCCGAAAGGATTTTAACAGATGCATTAGTCTGTTTCTCAGCCAGATATATTTTAACTTTTGAATCAGTTCCCATTCTTTTAGCATGTAAACCTGAAAGCTCTTTTGTATAATCTGAATCCTTAGCGTGCATTAAAAAATGTTTTTTAGAATAATCAAGTATTGGTTGCAGGCTTCTATAGTTTAATGTCTTTGTCTCTTTTTTAAATTCGCGCATGTCCTCTATTTTTTTAAAATTTTTTATACTTCCCCCTTGAAATCCAAATATCGCCTGCTTTCTATCACCAACAAGAAATAATGTCTCACCGGATCTCAATGCAATCTCAGCCTCCAATTCATTTACATCCTGCAACTCATCAACAAGCACATGCTTATAATGCTTTTTTTGTTTATATAATTTCAAAAATCGCAGCAGCATATCGTTATAATCAATAAATTCTAAATCATCCTTCTCTTTTTCATATCTAATATAAGCATTTATAAAATAGTCAAAAAATGCCAATATCTCATCAATTGTTATACTCTCTAATGAGCTTTTGGCATATCTCATTTTCAATTCATCCTTAGATGCCTCTATATTTATTGACTCTGGAAGAATGCCAAAGCTCTTTAAATATCTTATCGCATTCTCAACCTTTGGGACGATCTCTTCGATTATATATTTTGTAGTATAGTTAAAGGCATTATCATCTTGGAATGATCTAAATATTGAATACCTTAATGCGTTATTCCCTATTATACCTTGACCAACATCCATTTCTTCAAGATATTCGTATGCATAACTATGAAAAGTATGTACACTTATAAGATAAGGTTTTGCACTTATTTTGTTCTCTTTTATCACATTGCTTATGCGCTCACGCATCTCTGATGCCGCTTTATTTGTAAATGTAATACATAATATATCCTCCTCTCTAACTCCAGATTTAAGAAGCGATATCACCCTCTGGGCAATTGCAGTGGTCTTTCCAGTACCTGGATTTGCTATAATAAGCGTATTATCAAATAATTTGCCTAAAGCTTGCACGTATATAGATTAAATCAATATTTATTTAATTATTCATTTCTTTGTGGTGTTTGAAAGCATATCTATCAAACCACCTTTAATTACGTATGAATTTATACCATGCTCATTCTTTAAATGCAATGATATATGCCTTGCAATATTACCGTTGTAACATAAAAATATGCTATTTGAAAAAAATTGATTAATCTGTAAATCCGCCTCAATTATTTTATCTGGATTAATCTTTATTATAGAACTAGAATTTATACCAGAGATTTTGCTTACATAGTCTATTGGCTCCGTTCCAAGCCATATTATCTTAGAATTTTGCAGTTTTAAAAGGTTAATTGCCTCAGTTATATCAATCTCTTTTAATTTTGATAGATCCAAATCATTCGTATTGTTTAATGATGCATCGTATAGTTTTTTTGTAGTATCATTTTTATTACTGTTAATATTTTGAGTTTGAATATTTGAATGATGTTCGACCATATGCTCAATAGATTTAACAAGATTTTCAGCATCCTTGCTCCATAAGCCTTTTATTTCTCCCTCATTCTTACTCTCACTATCAACCATGCCCTGCAATCTTATGACAACAGTGCACATGCTTATACCCCTTGAGAGTATTACACTTGTTATCTGTCTATATGGTATACTATTGTAACTTGTATTACCAAACACATTCTTTCCGGTATATAGCCCTAAAAATGAATTTTTTATTATTAGTATGCGCTTATCTGTTGCAATGACAAAATCCGGAGTAAAACCATAGAACAATGATTAACGAATGAAAAAATGCATTTTTTCATCTTCTCGCAGAAGCGAAGCTGCCTCTTTCTTAATTCTACTTTCGTAGAAACCCATACTACCACCACCATAAAATATGTAAAAAAGAGTATATACGGTTTGCTGATGAATTAGTTTACTAAATTTTTGACAACTTTAATAACTAATTAGATATAATTAACACTACTTTGAAAACTTTATATAAATTCTGCGATATAAAAATAGAACCAACACTATTAATATCACTATAGTTGCCAAATAAACATATAAGAATTGTGATGGAGCAGCTTTATTTATACTAAAACCTATTGAAATTGTCAAAAGAACGCTCAAAAAGCCAATAAATGCAATAACTAGGGAATGAACAGTAAAAATCATGCTAAACGCAACGCTTCTATTATCCATACCTTTTCTATCCTTAATGCGATAAAATAGAGATGGTAAATTCATAAGATATGGATACTTTTCAAATAGTTCATATCTATATAGAATCATTAGGGATAACAATAGCGAAACGCAGGTAAATACAAATGGCACAATAAACACGGTTAATTTTCCTGTGAATACGCTAAAGTAAATCCCAAACATCCAAGAAAATATAATAAGTACCAATCCAATCGCAATAAGCAGCCTTGCTGCTTCTTCTAACGGATGCCTTTTAAGAACTTTAATTACCATAATTAATAGACAGAGTGTGGGTATTTATACTTTTTTAAATTACGCACATAAATGTTATGTAATAATTTTATATTAATACGCTCAAAATTTTGATTTTTTTCTCATTATGATATTCGTAATGCTTTTCTCTACAATTTGATCTGAATTTATTTCTAATTTTTCAAATAATTCATCAATTTTTGCTTTTGCCTTAGCGCTTTGATCAGTTGAAGTTTTTACTTCTGCCTCTATACCCAATCCAAAGTCAACTATGTCCTCAATAGAAACTTCTATATCATTAAAATTATAAACTAATCTTGATTTTTTTATTGTGCAAAATTGTTTGAATCCGATTGATTTTAGAATATTAGTAGTAGTATTAAAAGATCCTACAACAACTTCATGTTCCTCCCAAGAACTATGGTCGCCTTCTTGGGTTATTAATTTTACATTTAAAGTAACTTCTTTGTTATAATCGCTATTTTGCTCGCGTAATCTTAAACTATAAGAGTTTACATGATCCATTTCTATCTCTGCAAAAGATAAAACAGCTATTGGACAAAAGTAAATATCATTTATATTAACTTTTTTTATTAATTTTGCCCCAAGCGTATCTAATTTTTTTAATATTTCTTTATAATCAGATTCTTTAAGAAGTGCCCTTTTCTCCACTTCCTGAACACTAAAATTGCCCTTTGAGTTTTTGTTCATTTTATAACCTTATAAATTTATAATATTATTTACCTTATTTATAAATAATTTTGCCTTTTCTTTACTTATCCTTGAGTTATATAATTTAACATTTCTCTCTAGAAGATAGCCAAATTTTTTTCGTGTTTTAACCGTTCTTACAACAGTATATATTCTTAGCAGTGTAATGAAACGCTGCAATGAAAATTAAAAAGGACAACGTATAAAAGTAAGGATAGCTTTGTTCGAAGAAAGCTTGTATGTGGGGAGAGTATGCAAATAAAACAGGTGTAGACGCACCTAAAACTACTAAAATAGAGGGTACTATTGGAGTACAACATAAAGCATTAACTAATGTACTAATAAGTACACCTACAACAGTCCCACTTTTTGATGTGCGTATTTTTAAGTTCTTAGCATATAAATTAAGTGTTATAATTAAACTTATCATAAATCCAAATACAAATGAGAAGATTATTTGTATTGGAGTAATAAATTTTATGAACATTAGATTTATAGCCCCATTTGGAAGTGAAGGCAAAAGAATAAGGTAAATTGTAGTAAATATCGCTGATAATATAATTAACATAAAAACATAAAATCTATCTTTAAGTATTTTTTGTATTATATTGAGTTCATATTTCAATAAAGACATAAAATCAAAATTTTATTTAAGCTAAAAACTTCAAATTAATGTAGCTATACCTCTTGTAAAACATTATTTATATTATTTACAAGTCCAGTGTACGAAGTGTTTGTTATAATTCCATTAGAATTTATTACATAATATATCTCTAAGTACTCTTTTGGATCATATGAATAAGTTGCATTGAGGCTTGATGTTCCATATAATAACCAACTTTTGTTCTGTACTAAATTTCCACCATACTGAGATGCAAAATCAGATATAGATGGCCCAGTATTACCTAAATCATTATAAAGTTCCACAGTTACAAGAAGTGATCTCTTTACATATAACTTATTAAGATATCCATCATCTGCTAAAATACTTTCACTTTCTTGACATGATGGACACCATGTAGTTATAAACCACAACACCACGGGATGCCCTCTTAAGCTATCAAGAGTAATACTCGTCCCATTTGTTAAAAATATAGAAATGTTCGGAGCTACTTCACCTACTTTAACACTTGTTATTTTGTATGTTGATTGAACACTTGCGGTTTGTGAGCCAAAGAAACCAAAAGTACCGGTACTACTCAAAGTTATTATCATAAGTGAAAATCCACAGCACATTATAACAATTATTATTAGCAAGGTATGCGAACGTATGCCCGACTTCTTTATCTTATTAATATCTAAGTTACCTTTTTCTGACTTATGCTTAACTCCAAACACAAATTTATTAAATATAAAAAATGCCAACATTAAACTTGGTGCTAAAGGAGAAATAATAACTAATTCGGAAATGAAAACAAATAATCCAAATATATTTGCTGCTGGAGATGTAACTGGAGAGCCGATGTTAGAATCTTTGGCAGCCAGAGAGGGTACATATGCTGTTGAGAAAGCATTACTAGGCTTTAATAAAAAAATAAATAAGGAGATTATACCAAAAGCCATATTTACAGATTCACAGTTTGCAAGTGTTGGTATAACAGAAAATAAGGTAATTGAAAAACTCAATGCTTGTATATGCAGAGTGATTAAATTTACAGATATTCCAAAAGCTATTATAATTGGAGATACAAGAGGTATGATAAAGATGGTTGCGCATCCAAAAACCCATGTTATTCTTGGTGTGCAAATACTTTCTCCTATGGCAGCAGAAATTATAAATGAAGCTGTAATAATACTAAAAAATAAATATACTATAGAAGATGTAATAGACACAGTACACGTATTCCCAACTATGTCAGAGTCATTAAAAATAGTTACCCAATCGTTCTTTAGAAATATTAAAGACACAAGTTGTTGTATATAATTTAATGTATTGAATTATTTATTTCTAATTTTTCAAAGATTTTAAATACTTAAAATACTTACCATAATTATGTCTAAAAAATATTTACACATAAGAATTTCTGGCCCCTCTGCTTCAGGCAAAACAACGCTTGCAAAATTCTTCAAAGATCATAAAAAAAATGCTATTGATGGGGATTTATATACAGGTATGTGGATTGATAAAAATGGAAAGCGCGTACGAGCAAATTATAAAAAATTGGGCAAAAATATAAACAAATGGGCTGAAGATAAAGAACTTAAATGGGTTTGTGACGAAGTAAAATTAAAAAAATTAATTTTAAAAAATAAAAACAAAGAATTGTATATATTTGGAGGTCCTGCTCCAAATAATCCAAAACAATTCTTTGATAAGCTTTTTTGGCTTCATGCAAATAAAAATTTGATATTAAAACGAATAAAACTACGGTTAAAGGATAAAAGTAGTTACCATAGATATGGTGAAACAAAAAAACAACGGGATGAAATATTACGCTCATTAAAATATACAAACAAAAAAATAAAAGCTGAAGGATATATAATTATGGATGCTTCTTTAAAACCAAATGAAATTTTTGATATTATATGTAATAATTAAATACATTTTATTGCCAATGGATAATTTTACCTAGAAATAGGTTTTTCTAGTCAAACAAAAAATGGTTAAAAATTTATAAACTTTCCCTACTTAGAATATTATGAAACATACAAATTTTTAGTTGAACAGTAGTATAGTTATTGTCTCTCCTACTAATTAAATATATATGAAACATCTCGTTATTCTGCTTTTTGAAAAGTAGAAATTGTAGAAAATCCCTACGCTATTCTACATCTCTGCAATAAAATGATGACATAAAGTCTTCAAATGCACAGTTAAGAAGCATCATTGATAACCACCATCAACTACAAGGGTGCTTCCAGTTATAAAACTTGCTTGATCTGAAGCCAGAAACAACACAGCGTTTGCAATCTCTTCAGGTTTACCGAATCTGTTTAGAGAGATTTTCTTTGTCTCTTCCTTAATATAATTTTTTGGAAGATTTTTGTTTATTTCGGTATCAACCCAACCCGGCGCAACACAATTCACTGCGATATTTGGAGCGAGTTCTACTGCAAGATTCTTTGTCATGCTTATTACGGCAGATTTAGTAGCATCATAATCAATAGAGTCTGGACTGAGGGTATCTATTCCATTCGTTGAAGATATATTGATAATCTTACCTGTTTTCTGTTTTTTCATTTGAATTGCAGCATACTTAGAACAGAAAAATACGCCCATCAAATTAACGTCTATCGTTCTTCTCCAATGTGCTGTAGTTTTATCAAAAAATGGTATCTCAAATACTATTCCGGCATTATTTACCAATATATCTAATTTGCCGAAAGTCTTGATTGTTAATTCAACCATTTTCTTTACTTGTTCTTCATTTGAAACATCGCATTTTACTGCAATAGCTTTTTAACCAAATTTCTTTATTTGTGCAACAACATAATCTGATTCTTTAGTAGCTTTAACATAATTAACTACAACACTCGCTCCTTCTTTACCAAAACCTAATGCGGTTGCCCTCCCAATTCCTCTACTCCCACCAGTAACAATAACAACCTTATTTTTAAATCGCATATTTAACCTCAGTATAAATCTAATTATAAAGTATTAAAATACTTGTGAATTTCTAGAAATTAATTGAAATCCCAATATTCATTCTATAATGCTTAACCATAATACCAATTCGATTCACAGGAAACTTTAAGAAACTTAATTCAGATGCGCTTAGCATAGGACTATCCTTAATTGAAGTAGTGCTCATAGGTATAAAATAATATTAATCAAAACGAGTTGGATCTTTTATAATAGCTTACGTTGGAGAGATTTAAATATTTTAAAGACCATCTATTTTTATGGGGCAAAATAAATTCAAGGACATGCGAGCGCAAAGAACTATTCACTTATATTATGGCATAAAATGGATAGCAGAAAATGTAGATAATCCTGAAGAGATAATGGTAGGGACATTTAAAAAGGATAAACTACAAGGTTTAAAAGTAGCTGAAGTCATAAGAAAACATATACCTACGATAACAAACGAAATTTTAAATGGGCAACGGGATATAAAAATTGTTGATAACGGAAAACTTATATTAGCTACCCATCCAAGACCACATCAAGAATGGGCATATGATTTTTTAAAATCTTATATCTGTGTTACGGGTCCAATCAGAAAAGAACAAGAAATCCTTAAAAAATTTGAAAACGAGAAAAGAAACGCCAAAAAGCGCAAGAGAAAATTACAATTTTATATCAATAAGATAAAGCCAACATTAAACACTCTTGTAAAAGAAGGGTTAGTTAATGGGATTTTAGGCAGAGGATCATTCTTTGGAAGTAACAGTTATCCCATTGATAGGGATGACATTGACTTTATATTGCTAGTAAATGAACTAAAAAAAGGAGCAGAAGAAGAAATAGTAAAAATTCTTAAGCAAATACCAATGTATTCAGTAACTCTTGTAAGAAGAAACGACGATGTCATTAAAAAAGGCAAATCGCGGGAAATTAGTTTTGTAATTGTTACAAGAAGGATGGTCTCACAAGGATTAGGTATAGAATACGAAAGATATGTTCTAAGAGATGGAATTGGGATAGAACTTGAGGAGATATCCGCTGATAAATCAAAAAAATTGGCAAACGAGTTTATCTCCTTATTACCAAAAAAACCATCAAAGAGATTACATACTAAGATTGCCGCCAAAAAGTAAATCAAAGGCCTAAATTTAAAGCAAAAACAAAAATAATAGTATATATGTGGTGGACAAGTAACCCAAACTATTTTTAAAGTAAGCCTCGAGAGGGAATTGAACCCCCGACCTCCTGTTTACAAGACAGGCGCTCTACCCCTGAGCTACCGAGGCGGTTAATAAATTGCTTTTGTTTTTCTTAAAAAATCCAATAATATAACTCTAATATATGCACAATAAAAAATAAATACCCATTTAATCATTTTTGTGATGGATTTTTTTATTTGAATGGTACTTTCTTTTAGGAATCCCCATAAATCCAAAGAATAGAATTAAAATCCCGATAAATTCAGCATAATATAGCAATACGGGAAAATTTATTATATAAAGTGTTCCTGCAATTGTTATTACTATAACACCAAGTGCGATTAACAGTGTGCTATAACTTTTTGTCTTTAAAAATGACCTTAATGCAAGTATTATAAGCACAAGTGCAGCGGGTATTGTGAGAAGAGAGGATGAAATTACATCAGGCATTGGAAGAACAACATTATTAATTATTATTCCGTTTGCAATTATAGATTTTGGTATTGGAAGCGTAAATGAATATAAAAGAGTTATAATTCCAATTATTGCGACATAACCGATCCATACATATTTTATTTTACGGGAGTTTAACATAAGAACTGAACCTATCGATAATATTCCGACAAGAATTGCAATTAAAAAAATATACAATTGTATGAAAAATTCTGACCAATAGTTAAAATAGATAATAAATTCTTGAAAAACAGTTACGCCGACAAGCGCGATCCCTGTGGCCCAAAATATGTAGGATTTGCTTATTGTTCTTTTTTTTAATAGTAGATAGGATAATAAAAATGATAACATAGAGAGAATGAATATTGAAATCCCGATAAATATTTGTATAACATCCATTTACATTGCCCTATTTTTTATTTCCAGTGATGACAAATGCTGCCCCCGTCTTTAGAACTGTTATCTTAACATTTGTAAACCCATTCTTTTTGAATATATTTGCGACTTTATTACTATCATTCTCCATTATGCTTTTTACCAAAAACGCATATGCGTTATTATCCACAAAATACCCTTCAATACGCATTATCTTTGAATAAATTTTAAATAGATATTTATCAAATCCCGCTTTTGGAAGTGCCATATCCATTAATGTAATTTTACCGCCCTTTTTAAGCACCCTATTGACCTCACGGGCAAATTTGTTAAGATCATCAAAATCGCGCATTGCAAACGCAGAGGTAACAACGTCAAATACATTTGAATCAAATTTTATATTCAGCGCATCGCCGCTGATTAATGTTATTGGTAGATTGCACATTTTTATCTTTTCAATTCCAATTTTTAGCATATCAGAATTAAAATCGATCCCAGTTATTGATGCATCTTTGCCATTTTTAATAGCCTCATTATATAGAGTTATTGCAAACTCTCCAGTCCCGCAGGCGATATCCAAAAGTTTGAATGATTTTTTATTTGGCATTGCAAGTTTTGCTGCTGCGCTGCGCCATTTTCTATCCATGCCAAGGCTCAATATGCCATTCATCAGATCATAATTATTATGAATTTCGGAAAAAAGATTTTTTATATATGTACTCATTAAACCAACCAAAACGTTATGCGCCTATCGGAAAAAGAATAACAATGGCCTCTATCCAAACGACGTGCGTTATTATAGAGGACAATATACCATATTTATACGCTATTATACTTGTGACAATGCCAACAATTATTGCTGCTGCAAAAAGCACAATATTTAATGTAGATAAATGTATAAGTCCATAATACATTGCGCCCGCAACCCATGGCATTTTTCTAAAGAATCTGCTCTTCTTTTTAACATAGACCTGCAGCGCTCCCCTCCAATAGATCTCCTCGCAGATGCCTATTAGGGCAAGCGTAGGCATTAATATCAGTGTTGGAGCATTGCCGTATATCATCGTATATACGTTACTAACGCCCTTTTGTATACCAAGTAGAATAGTTGCATAATAGCCAATATAAAAAAGCAGATATAGTATCAGTGCTCCGATTATTCCAATAATTATGGTTCTTATAATGCTATTATTTGACCATTTTATCTGCTTACCATAGATATGCAATGATATAATTGCAAGTATTATCACTGATACTAGCATCGCGTATATAAAGATAGTATTAAGCACAATGAATGTCAAGGGCCACAAAAGTAGTGGCAGCAGTATGAACAAAAGTTCTATTAACTTCATTTTATTACCATTTGATTATATGAAAATATTATAGCGCTGCCGTTAGTATTGCAAAAAATATTACAAGCATAAATGAGAATGCGTGTATCACATTAAATCCCATATAACGCTCGAAGGTCTTATTAGATTTATATGATTTTATTGCATTTGAGACCATTATTGCAAATGGCAACAGTATAAACGATGACAATACCACAGGTGGCATAACCCTCAAAATTACGCCAAGCAGCACTAAAATATAAGGTATTGCAACCCAGAATAAATAGAAATATCTTATATGCTTATTATTATTTATTAGGACCACGCCGCTCTTTCTTCCGTGCTTCTTATCCGCCTTCTTGTCTGGTACTTCATTGACAACAAGAAGCGTAGTTACAAGTATGCCAATAGATGCACCAGCTATTGCGGCAGTTATCGCATAATTAAGTGAGTTTGCAACTATCGCAAAGCTACCTACCGTTACGGCAAAATAATTTATTGCCATCAATGGCTCTGCTAAAAATGGTACACGCACCAAATACTTAGCATAGAATAGTATTGATAGCACGCCTATAGCTAAGAATGGCAATATTATAGGATGATTTACAAATATATACACACCTATTAGAAGCGCAAATGCAAATGTTATAAGACCAAGCGCAAGCGTTCCTTCAAGTGTTATAAGCCCTTTCTTTAATAGAACGCTGCCTCCACTAAATTTCGTTTGTTTTGTATCTTTATCTATGCCTTTTTTGAAATCTACGTAATCATCAAGAACATTTACTGATATCTGGCCAAGAAGTATGCCAATAACCACAAGTACTGCGGTAATTATATTTATGCGATAAAATATATCGGCTGATAACATACCCACAACCGAGGCTATTGGCGCCAGTAGAATTGTCGGCTCAAGCATTTCCTTAATATAATATTTTATCATGCAAAAAACCTAGCCCCTAAGCATCCTTGATGCCGAGCTACTGCTCAATGATCCTTCATCAAGCTTAGAATTTATATAGGTTATTGTATGTATCTTGTGCGTTGCGGAAAGCCCTGCGAGCTCCTCTATTATCTCATTTTTTAAGCGCTCATCAATTTCGGGATTTATTATGCTGCGCTCTATGTCTAAAATGCGCTTCTCAATCATCTTTATATGCCCCACAATCTTCGATATCCCAAAATCTGATTGGGGCTTAAGCCCTATCTTCATCTGCATCGACTCTACGCGCCTTGAAGCCTCCATTGCATCGCTAAGATATTTAAGCGGCTTTTTGTATAAACCCTTTCTTGTAAGCGTTATCGCATTATTCTTTGTATATCTCTTCTTAAACATTTTAAGTGGCAATACTAATATATTCTCATCCCTACTAAGGCCTTCACTCTTACCCATATAATGCCCATACTCCTTTGTTATCGCGTTACGCATATTATTGTCCAACGAATAATACAAATTTATATAAGATGAAACAGCACTGTCTATGACATTTCCAAACTCCTGCGGATCTATCTCATCGCCTAACTTCAATTTATTTATTGTTGTTGTTATCTGTTTTATGGACCTTTTTGCTTTTGTAACATTTAATTGAAGCTCCTCAGATTCGGGCTTGTCTATCTTTGATAACAGAAAAGATATTGCAAATAGAAGCGATTTTATAGGAAGAATATTTAACTTTGAGACAATCTCTCTTGATACGCTCCTTCTCTTTATGCCGCTTACCGATTTTCTCTGCACTCTCATCAATCATCTCCTATTTGATTTTTTGTTGTATATTGCCTCATTAATCGAATATTTATTTAATATTTTAGCCTTCACTTCATCAATATTTTCCAGACCATAAATCCTCATCTGATGTTCTGCCTGATTAAGTTTATTAATATAATGGTTATATGCTTTTATGCATGCAGCATATGCATCCATTTCATGCTGATTTTTTACACCTATTTTTATTGAAAGCATGCGCTTCTCCTCAACGGACATATCTGCGGTAGGAGCGTATATTTTTGCATTAAATATTGCATTTATACGCTTAACAGTATCGCTGATTCTTTTTTTATCTGTAGCAATTATAGATGGTGTACCAACCGAATTTATTGCTTTAGCAAACCAACTTATGCCGGCATTTATAGAACTGTCCAAATACAACATATTGCCATCCAAATCTACACATGCTATAGCGGATCTTTTACCAGGATCGATACCTACTATTATATGAGTCAATCATTCACCACTCCTATTTTGTCTGATTGATCACATAATTTATCGCGCTATTTATTGAGTATGGAACGGCCTGATATTTGCAGTCTATTATATATGTTGGGACCGTTGTTATGTTGTAAAAAGCTGCTAGATTAGATTGGCTATCTATTGTAGAAGGGGCATTTGAAATGCAACTATTAAAATCTGATATATTTAAGCCAGATCCCTCCACCATCTGATATAATGTTGCATTTGAGATAGGCTTTCCATTATAATCCATACTTAAATTTGATATAAATGCATTGAATTTTGGCTGACTTGATGCACATACAAGATAATCCCCCAACTGCTGCGTTGACACCCTTCCATATGAGCTATAGTAGCTCTGCGCATATTGGGTAAATAAAAAGTTATAGCTTACATTTATTGTGTTCCCATATTTTTTTGCAAGCGCAATTGATGCATTTATATCGCTTATAAATCCTGGAGCGTACGGATCAGTGAAATAATATATAGGCAATGGTTTTGAATAATTGCATAGATATTTACCTGCTATCGATACAGTATCTAATGAGACGACCTTATTTGAGGTATATGTATTAGGCCTTAACGTAGATAAGTATGCAGAATTGAGCGATAGGTTCTTGTTTAATATAAATGATATATTAAATGTCTCATTTTTATACAATGGATCCTTATATGGGACAATAGCAAGCCACATACTCTGATTTGTCAGATAATATATTTTTGACTGATTTATTAAAGATGAATATTCAACAAGCGAGAGTGATGAATTCATGCTGCCATAGCTTGCAAGTATGCGCCCAAGCGCATCATGCACGCCTATTAATTCTGAGGCGTTTATCGCATTATTTGGCATACAGGTCGCATTTATCACATTTCCGCTGCATGTTTCTAGTAATGTACCCTGCTTAAATGTTGCAAGGGCAAATGCCAATGCTACTAGTATTAAGACAAGTATTATAAGAGATATATGAAGATAATCAAGGCCTCCTAGATGCGATGCAGATTTCACTATAAATACAGGTTCCTTCTTATCTGATTTGTTCTTTGGAATTTTTGCCATAGTATCACCATTTATACGGGCCCGGCGGGATTTCCAGGTCTAAATAACCATTTGAACTCGCGACCTTTACCTTAGGAGGGTATCGCTCTATCCAAGCTGAGCTACGGGCCCATATAGCGTTATACTCTTTATATAATTTGACAAATTATTTATAGACTATTATGCCTATTTAAAATTTATATCACACAATTAATTTACATATTATATAGCCGCGTTAATTAATCAAATTTGATTAATCAAAAATATAAGTAAATGCACAAAATTTAGCACAACATTCAATAGATATTTAAACTTGAGTTATTATACCTAAATAACGGATTTGATTGCATGCAAAGAAAAAAGTATAAATCAGAATCAAGCCTCAGTTATGTATTTACATATCTTACAATGTATGATTGGGTTGTCATACTTGGCGTTATTATAATAGTTGGGCTCTATTTTGGAGGATTCTTTGATGGATTTTTAGCAACAACGGAGTGCAATGCAAATGCAGGATTTATCTGTCAGAGCGCATCAATCTCTACAAGTGGTTATCTTAGCGCTACTATTGGTCAAAATAGCGGGCATACAATTTATATAAGTGATTTATCATGCTCTAGCAAGCAGAATGCAAATGGATATCCAGAATATGGAAACCGTTATGTGGTGCCAGGATTTGATACAAATGGGAGTACATTTATCAATAACATGCCAATATTTAACAATGGCAACCAAAATTATATAAAATTACCAAGTGATCAATTTATAAATCTAACAATGCCATGCTTCACAAGCAATAGCAGCCCTATTATGCAGGTAGGGCAAATTTTCAATGGAACTATATGGATAAATTATTCAGACAGCAGCGGTGGTGGCTACAAAGTACGAAAAATCACATCTGGCGTAATACAAAAAGCGGCACAGAATCCTAATTTTGGCTTTGGAGTTGCATCATTATATAATGACAACGCAACAGTATCTGCGCCGCTTGGTTATCAGAATTATATATGTTTAATTGGCGCTAGTTATGGACCAATAAAAAATAACAATAACAACCCATATGAAATTATAACAGGACGCTATGACAATGTGACTGATTCTGAAATATATACACAAAATTCCAATACTTGCAGTGCACATACAAAGAGCATAGTAGGATATAGCAACAGCAGCATGAGCATTGCCGCTATCGGAATAGGATCAACAAATTATACAGAGTATACTTACTATACAAATAACACATATGGTGCTAATTTAGCTAAAATAAAATATAGCATCTCGAAAAATAACTCATTTGTTGTAATAGTTGCTGCAAATGGATATTATGGTCTTTTGCATAATGAAATAATACCAAATAACTGCCGCCCAATAATTGAAAGCAAACAAATATTTGATGGGGTCTTTGCGGCGATCTGCACAAATCAGAATATAGGAAATTACAACGCAACATTTTATTCTGGATACAATAACACAAGAGAGAATGGCGCATTGACACTCGCGGCATACGTTTTTAAAGGAGCATAATATATGCTAATAATTTATCTATCACCTCTATAATGTATTGGTATTAATTTGTTATTGTTAAAATCAAATGCCGCTTCTTTTCATTTTTGATTTATTCGTTATATGTCAAACGTGCTAATACATTATAAATATGCTAAAAATAAACTATATTTGATTAGTATGGAGAAATCTATCAAATTAAATTCTAATGTAAGTCAAATCCACGATGGTGTACAAAAAAAGAATCCACTTAGAAAGTTACTGCGAAATACAATAATAATTAGCGCGCTCGCGCTCCCAATTTCAGGTTGCTCGGGATATTATACTACAAGCTATGAACCGTATGGAAGCCCCGAATTGTACGTACCGTATTCACAACCATATTATACTATTCCGTATAGACCGTATATGTACTGGCAAAGACCTTTCTTTTACAGGCCATTTAGACCAGATTTTGACCGACGCTAGTTGTATTAGTTATTAGCATTAGGATAAGTAAATGCAAATATGATATTATTTTGCAGTATTTTTGTTGAACAGTTCCTTTATCCTATCAAATCCCGCATACGTTATTATCTGAGCCCCACTTATTGTAACTATTGCAGGTATAAGATTTAACGTTAATATGCTTGCTGCAATTCCACTTGCAACTATAAGGCCAGTAGTTCTAGATGTTAACAATTCAGTTACTCTTCTCTTTGTATTTATCGGCATTTTTGTAAGACCATCTATTTCTGCGACGCAGACACCATTTCTAAACGTACGTATCTTTCGATCCTCCTCACTTGCAAGTATACATACAACATCATTCACAACCTTTGTTGTACCTAATGCGAACGCATGTCTCTTTCCATGATTTATAAAATTCCTAGAGTGTATTAGCGTGGCGCCGACCTGCATTAGTTCACCTTTATTATTTAGTATCATTGCACCATCAAGGCCTGCAAGCCTGCGTATTATGCTCAGATCCTTTTTATTGAAAATAGATAGTTTTTTATTATTCTTTGAATATATCTGCTGATTTGACTGCTTGAAATATTCTTTTTGTGGGCGCTTTGATTCTATAGCAAAACAGCAGCCCTCAAGCTGATTGTAGCTTAAATCTATGCATCGCTCAACAATATCATTTATTTCAGAAAGATCTCTTACATTACTCATACAGGTCGCCAATTTTTAAAGCACTGTGATTCTTTTTAAATGTTTGCATTTAAGATATTTAGCGGAACTCTATGTTTTAGAGTATTTTACCTTAGTATATATTTATGTATATGATTATCAAAATGATTATCAGAAAAAGATGGTCAAAAAATTGTGCGCAATACGTAAAAATCGAATTTTACTTTAAAAGTGCCTGCTTTATTAAACTTTTTTTACAATATAGATGTATATGGATAATAAAATCAGCGTCGCTGCAGCAACAGCTGTTGGGCTCGGTGCAATAATAGGCGCAGGCATATTTGTGCTTAGCGGTACTGCTATTGCACTTGCTGGACCTGACGCACTCATTGCTTTTATTCTTGTAGGCATACTTGCCATAATAATAGGATTTGAGCTTGGGGAGCTCGGATCCATTGCACCAAACGTAAAGGGAGGCGTATACTCATATGTATATAAGGCGTTTGGCAGCGAACTTGGATTTATAACAGGCATATTGAGATATTTTAGCTTGGCAACGAGCATATCAGCAATAACATTAGGATTTGGCTCATATTTTACAAGTCTTTTTGGAATAAGCAATACCTTAATTATACCTACAGCCATTCTGCTTATATTTATATTGTCCATTCTGAATATTGTAGGTATAAAAAAAGCGGTTAAAGCGGACTTTGGGTTAGTTGTAATAAAACTCGTAATACTTGCAATCTTTATAGTTGCGGCAATAGTATTTGCAATCAGTTCAAAAAGCTTTAGCCCGGCAAATTTTTCAATTATACAATCAAAAAATAATATAGGAGATATATTCGCAGCGAGCATTGCAGTATTTTTTGCATACTCTGGTTTTCAGACAATATCCACATTCACGTCAAGAGTTAAAGGCGGCGCAAATGGAGCAGCAAAAGCCATAATATACTCAATAATAATAAGTATGATCTTTTATGTACTTGTAATAGTTGCACTTATAATAATGGTGCCGGCATCAAAATATACTATAAGCGCAGATCCATTGTCATTTGCATTGCAATACATTAAAGCACCTGCATGGCTCTTTATAGTAGTCAGCGTAGGAGCGCTTATAGCAACCATATCAGCAACAATTGCAATGATACTTAGCGCATCAAGAACCGTGTATCAGATAAGCGCAGACAAACTGCTGCCTAAGATACTAAGAAAATATAATAGAAAAAGCGATGTTGCTATAAATGGCGTCATCTTATCAGGCATTATTGGAGTCATAATGCTCTTTTCAGGAAATATTTATATCATTGCGGCGATAAGCAATTTTGGACTCATGTTCTCTTATTTAATAGGAAGCTTTGCGATAATACATTTCAGAAGAAATAAAATTAATGGAAGCTTTAAAACGCCATTATACCCATATCTTCCGATAATTGCCATCGTTATGCTGCTTGCATTCATTGCAGGTATGCCGCAAGAGGCCACAACATTTGGAGTTATAATGATAATATCACTGCTTGTCATTTATTATTTCTTACGAGAAATAGATGGCAAACGCATAATAAGAGTGCATCTTTTTAGGTAGAGTTATATGTTAATAGGTATAATAGGAGCACCAAATAAGGGCAAAAGCACGCTTTTCTCTGCCATAACATCAAATAATGTTGATATTGCAGATTATCCTTTTACCACAATAGACCCAAATAGAGGTATTGGATATGTAACACATAAGTGTCCTGAAATTGAACTTGGAATAAAATGCAAGGCACGAAATTCCTTATGCAGCAATGGTACTAGAAAAATACCAATAAACATAATAGATGTCGCAGGACTCGTAGAAAATGCGCATGCCGGAAAGGGTATGGGAAATCAATTTCTTAATGATTTGTCATCGTCTGATGCTTATATAATAGTAGTTGACGTAAGCGGAAAAACTGACATGAATGGAAATGCAGCAATAAACGCTGATCCATTCAATGACTATAATATGGTAATGAATGAATTAATTGAATGGTTGTCTGGCATAATAAAAAAACATATGCGCGTAATGTCGAGATCTGAAAATGCGGCAGTTGCGTTGTCAGAAGTATTAACAGGCTTTAAGATCAATAAAAAAAATATAGAGGATACAATAAATGAGCTATCATTAACTAAAAGCAAAATAAATTGGAATGATGATGAAATAAAAAACTTCTCAAAACTAATAATAAAAATATCAAAACCCATAGTAATTGCTGCAAATAAATGTGATAGTGAGGGCGCGGATAAGCGCATAGAATCGCTAAGAGAGCGTCTGCCAAATATTCCCATATTTGAATGCTCCGCCGCAATAGAATTGGCACTAATAAAAGCGGATGCATCAAAATTAATTGAATATATCCCTGGAAACAGCAATTTCAATATAATAGAGAGCGTAAATTTTGAAAAGATGAATGCGCTTGCATTTATGCAAAAATTCATATCAAGAAATAATGGTACTGGAGTGCATGCATTATTGAATGGCCTTGTATTTAACGTACTAAAAGAGATTGTAGTATATCCTGTAGAGGATGAGAATAAATTTACAGATAATTTTGGAAATGTTCTGCCCGATGCTATTTTAGTTAAAAATGGATCTACTGCAATAGACCTTGCAAGAATAATACATACAGAACTTGCCAATAAAATGTTATACGCAATAGATGCACGAAAAAAAATGCGCATATCAAAAGAGCAAATATTACAAGATAATCAGATAGTAAAAATTGTCAGCGCGGCAAAGTGAATAACTGCACATTATTTATTCGCATAATGATGTTTGACTGCGTTGAATTTATTTGTATGATTATTTATATTGTACGCCTTGCCCCAGCAAGAAGAGCGATTATCGGTGTTAGTATTAGCAATATACCTATTGGAATAGCAACTAGATACATCAAAAAATCATCAAATTTAATTGTGCTTAAACCAACAGAACTAACATACAAAAATATCAAATAAATTATGAATATACCTATGGCGTAAACTATTGCAGTATATAATGAATTTATTATACTTAGCCTAAGTATTCTTCCAGATTTTACTGTTATAGAACCAGCGCGTTCGCCAAGCCATGCGGCCACTATCAATGGAAGTATTATCGCTCCTGGAAGATATAGCACATAGTTTGAAAATTTAACCATTATATCTGAGAGTGATGGAAAATAGGGGGCGACCACTAACTCTATTATTACTGCAAGAATCAAAAGCCCAAACCATCCAGTTAATGGCTTTGATATTTCTATTGGTTCATCTATTATCTGCGTATCCGGATTGCCAGGGGTTGTTTTCTTTGTATAACCAACAGAGTCAGATATTTTCATTTAGTATCACTTCAAAAACACAAAATATTTTATTCAATTCCTATTTATAATAATATAATATTTATGTAATAAGGATTAAATAGCTATATACCCTATCATTAGTGTTATTGGTGTATATATGCCTTCACTTATGGGACCGCAATCACAAAGCGGAGTAATGAGCTTTTATGATGCTCCATCCAATGGACCTAAATTAAATCCTAAGATGATGATGATAATCATATTATCATTTGCAATAATAGTGATGATAATAGACCACTTTGCATATCTCTAATTTTAAGCATTTTATGCCGCAAATCTATTTTAAAGCGCATTTGTGCAGTAACATATACAAATAAATATTTGGACACATAGCAAGTATAGGTAGACAAACTACATTAATAGCATTAGTTGATTAAAATGAATTCTTTTACAATACCAATTAGAAGAGCACAGCCGCTTAATGATGTAGCTGTTGCGTTTAGCCTTGATGGATTTAAATTTTTGAGCACGCAAAAAAATGAGCTTACGCGTAATGAATTTAACGAACTTTTGGATTTATCCAAATGGCATAGACGCACACTAATCTTATGTAATACAAGTTTGGTCGGAGTCGACCTATCTGATCTTGAAATAAATTTTGTAAATTTTATAAATGTAGATTTTACTAATACAAAATTTAACAGATCTGCTTTAAAATGCATTTCGTTTGAACACTCATTCATGTTTAAAAGTGAATTTAACGAATCAAAATTGCAAGATGTTATAATCTCCAGATCCAATATGTCGCATTCTATTATGGTAGGTATTGAACTAATTAATGTTCAATTTAAGCTTGAAACCAATTTATTTGGCATACAAACAGACCTTAAAGGTGCACAACATCTAATTCGCTGTGGTAGAAGTGGCACCATACACCAAGAAATAAAATTAATTGATAGCGGTATGAGATTCATTAGATAAGCATCGTGCCCACACAAAATTAATTAGAATAAAGTAAATGAAAGTTTAGTACCATCAAAGTATCATATAATTCTCATGCAATGCTAAAGACATCCTTTCGCACTTCAGCTATATCCCCACTCTCAGCCATAAGATAAAGTATTGTACGCGCACCCTCCTCTTCGATTCCAGATTCCTTCGATATTTTTGATATAGGAGCACTTCCATTCTCTAGTACTTTCATTATTTTTGCAGAGTTCTTTGCTATATATGAGCGTAATCCCACATAAAATTTTTTGTTAAATGCGCGCGTCCCCAAAACAAGCCCGCGCCTTATACTCTCTTCCATCAATGTTGATAGACTTGAGGCCTCAACATCATTATTTAATACAATATAACCTTTGGATTCCAATATTTCCGCATATTTATTCTGCTCTTTTAGCTTTAATTCCCATGCCTTTTCT
>JAJZJI010000068.1 GCA_021828345.1 Microcaldota archaeon | reverse complement strand
TGTTGACCATGTTGACCATGTTGACCATTTTTAACCTCTTTTTCTAATATATTGTTAGAATCTTCCATAATTTTGGAATTTTCAGCATTATGTATAAAATAATTTTTAATTATGTCCTTTTCTTGCGCTTCCGCATTTTGCTTATTTTCCGTTCCATAATTATGGAACTCCACATTAAGCCCTTTTATGACCCTATGTCTTAGGTTATTTATGACGACACGCTCCTCAAAAATGGTAGGGAAAATCTCATTTAATGTCCTAAAAAACATTTTGTCAGAAACCATGATATATTTGTTAATTTCGCAGTACTTTTTATAGGTATTTTTTAGCTCCGATTTTAGTATTTGGGAGTTAGAATTATAGCAGCAAATTTCTTCAAAAAAAACCTTCGCAGTATTGCTATATTTATTGTATTGTTGTTGCACAAACTCAACCGACTTGGCCCTTGTAAACTCATTCTGGGCAATGAGGCGAGGCAGCACATACAACAATAACATATTTAATACCCCAGATCGCTCGCTACTGCTAATTATATCCTCAAGCATCTCTTTTTGATCCCTTGTTTTCTTTATTATATTATCAAATTCAATGAATAAAAATCGACGGTAAAATGCAATAGTGTCCTCACTTACAGCAGGCATGCTGTTCGCCGCAAAGTAGAACTTCGCGCTGTTGGTAAACGCAACCCTCGAGCCGAACTTCCGCTCTGCCTCGACGCTGCTGCCGCCGGTGAGCTGCTTAAAGTACCCAACAGAGTCAACCGGCTTTGAGGGTAGATCGTCAGCAACATTTGCTATCTTGTTAGTTAATTGGATCAGCGCGAAGGGCTGGCCCGTAATCGCTGATGATAGCTGCTGCAATGTTAAATGCGATATATATCTCTCACCATAAAAAATTTCGAGGGCTTTAAGATATGTGGACTTCCCATTCTTTCCAGCCCCGACCAGCGCAACGCTGCGCTGGATTGGGTAGTTGGGCAGCATCGGAAAGGCAAAGGCCTCAATCAAATTAATAAAGTTTTCCTCCGTCGATGCAATCTCACCGATAAAATCCAAAAACTTCTCCGGAGCTTCTGCATTCTCATCGAACACTATATTATACATACCCTTAAAGTAAAATTTAGGGCTGTGCGGCAACAATTTAATCTCATACGTTTTTTTATTGAAGGTCAGAACGCCATTAGCTATATTATAATATATAGTAGATGTGGCCTCATTCTCAAACATCAAACTATTCATACTTGCCTTTTCAAGATATGTCTGCGCCTTAATTGAAAGAATAGTATTGTTTAATTTTTGCGCAGAGATCTTATCGTCGTATAATATGTTGCACTCTTTCGTTATCATGGCAAGAGCGTAGTCCTCACTATAAACTCCAGTGGTCTCGTCATACATATATAATATTTGGTCCCGGTCATAGGAGGTAACAAATATGTAGTGCGAGATAAACCACCGTGCTATCGTATTAGGACCAACAGTGAGCGACACTTGACTACACTCCTGGCAGACCGGCGGAATCTTATTAAATGGAACTAGATGCTCATTAAAACAATTCTTACAGATAACAATGAGCTTATATTTTTCTTTGAGCGAGGCAACAACACTAAAATCCACGTCAGGATATTTAATTTTTAATACTGCAAGATATGTATCGCTGCTTAGAGATGCGCGCTTTTCTTCTGGGGTTAAATCATCCCATTGCATTAAACCACCTCGCTTTTTTTAATGTTATCTATAGCTGCCCAGCCGATTAATTCCTGTTCACCTGTTGAAAATTCGAGAACAATAAAAGACGGATGTATCGATTTTAATGTTCCACGTTTCATATATCTATCGTTCTTAACGACAACGACCTGTCGACCTAAAAGAGTTGTTATATCCTTGGCCATTTAAGCACCAAAAGATATAACAATATAAAGATATTTAAACCTTCTTATTTTATAATTTTAACAAAAGATATATATATCTAATTATACATTATATTATCGCAGAGGAATGATATAAGTCCATTTGTAGTCACCATGATCTTATTCTCCCTCCTCTGCGTTGTATTAATATGAATGAACAGCAACTAAAAGAATTGGAAAATAGAATAAATAAATTAACATTAAAACTTTTAGTTGTGTCAGGGGTATTAAACGATATAAAGGCGCGTTATGGGGAGGCTGATTTAATATATTATGAAAGTTTAAGAAGATTTAATTATTTAGAAAATAAATTAAAAGAAGTATTAACAGAATATAACAAAATTAAAAGTGGTAAAAATGACTGAAGAAAATATGATAGAATGTGAAGAGTGTAATAAACCATTAAAAGAAAAAGATTTAGGGATAACTTTTGTATATACAGAAGATTATGACCCTGTATGTCGAAATTGTGCATATAAAATATGGGACAGAAAATGTGGGAAATGTAATACTCTATTTAATTCGTTAGATTGTTGTCCGATATGTGAAGAAGATGAAAATAAAATAAGGTATGGCAGAAAAATAACAAAAAAGGAAGTAGATAAGTTATTTGATGATATATTAAAATTAAGGTTGGTAGATTAAAATGACAAACGAAATAGTTAGAGCTGAAATACCAGAATATATAACTAATACTCTACGCCTTTTCAATGCAGAGTTGCAACGCGGCGAAACTGATTATTTTGGTATGCTAACAAGATTAGCTGTAATAATAGATAGTAAAGCTAGCTCCGACACCGCAAAGCGAATATTTGCAGAAATAAAAAATGCAGATGATAAACTTGTAAATCCTAACTATAATAATCTTAAAACAATTATTAATACAATTAAAAAGAAATTTAAGGTAGATTAATATGACACAAAACGAAGACACCAGAATAATACACGTCAGCCCAAAGGTACATAAGCGGCTCGTAGACCTAAAATATTTCTCAAAAAAGAAGTACGCATCGTTTTCCGATGTGATTCTAGATTTAACCAACCGCCCCACGCGGAAGCTGAAGGTGAAGCTCAAGCCAGCTCCAGAGCCGGTGGCAGAAGTTAAGACAGACCCGCAGGAAACCTTGCAGCAATATTAGTTATTAAAGATAGTCCAAATCATGCGTGATATGATGTCCGAAAACGAAGATATTGGAGTCCAAATCTCCCCAGCCCAGATCCAAAAACAACTCGATGAGCAGAAAAAAGAGCAGCAGCAAAACAGCAGGTTTCGCCAAATTGATCCTGGCAAAACAGCACTGCTTAAATTTACAGGAAACGCCTTCGAGCGTGAGGTAACTTATGAGGGAAAGATAATTAAAAAATTCGACTTCGAACTCGAAGACAAAACCCCAGGCGGAGTAAATAAAGTATTTAGTGTCGGCTCAAAGTCAGCAGCAGCGAGGGAACTAGTGAAGCTCCTGCTATCAGGGAAACGGCTGCTCTCGGTTGGCAGGACCGGCGAAAAGGAAAGTACAAGGTACACAATAAGCGAAGTGGAGTAATGAACAACCAAACAAGAATAATGCTTAACGTAATTGAAACAATTACGTTATCCTTATTTCTTATGATGCTAATACTAATATTTAATAGTAATGTTATAACACAGGCAACCACTGCGTCGAACGTAAGCAGTGGCAATGAATTATCTTTAATATTCTATGCAGTACTTACAGGAATTTTTCTAATTGCATGGAGATTAAAAAAGTTAACAATTACTTATAAATATTTTGTTCAGTTTTCATTATTTCTAATAATGTTAAGTACTCTGTTATTTTTGTATAATCCCACAACACTATTAGCGTTATTGATTACAATAGTAATTGCAGCAGTAATATATTATGAACTATCAAAAATTAAAAGTCAAAATATCAAAACAATAGTATACATCAGCTTATTTGCGATTAATGCAGCATTGCTTATAAGTCCATTGATGTTATTAATAATATTAATAATCTTTTCGATTTATGATATTATAGCAGTGCGTCTGGGGTTGATGCAGAAAATGGCGGCAGCAGTTATAAATCTGAAACTGCCGCTCATTTATGTACAAGGGGATATAAAAGAAATCTCTAAAAAGATAACCACAAAAACAAAAATTAAAACAACATCATCGTTGCTTGGTGGGGGTGATGTGCTGCTTCCGCTGGCATTAATAATATCTGCTTTCATAGTTGGATATTATGTTATCTCTGTAATATTTATTGCTCTTACTTTAATTGGAATTTTCATCGACTTTAAAATATCAGGTTATTATGGCAAAGCTATTGCAGCACTTCCTGTTATCTGCGCACTATTTGTTATGATTATAATATTGGCGGTATTATGGTAATAGAAATAGCGATATTTCAATTATGTATAATACCTATAGCATTACTTGCTCTCGCTGATTACAAATACAAATCAATACGTGATTATCATTATAGAGCAGTGCTAATATTTTTTTCAGTACTTACATTATTAGACTTATTATTAAATTTTAATATTCTTTACATATTTAAATTGATACTAGCCTTAGTAATACTTGCATTTGCCTTAAGATATATTAAAAAAATACTTTATTCCGCGGATATATATTTAATTACATTTTTAATTATTGCATCCCCTATATCTATAATAGCAATAGCAATATCATTTCTTTTAATTACAATAGGTATTGGTATGAAAAGATTAGATCGAATGTACCCTTATCTGCCATTTCTTTTAATATCGATGCTGCTTTTAAATTTAGGAATCTCTTTAATCTGAACGCAAATATTTAAATCTTTCTTATTTTTTATTTTTTTAATTCAAAAACAAAAATTACAGATTCCTTTTTAAACTATATACCTAATGACTATTAGTGATTTAGTGAAATCGATTCAGATACAAGAATCTAAAAGCAAGACAGAGCTAAGGAGAGAAGCATTGGGTCTACCGGATCTTCTGCCAGCAGTTGTGGGTTTTGTACTCATAGCAGTTGTTGGAAGCGTTGGCGCACTTATATTGCAGAATTTCCAGTCTAGCTCATCTATAACAGCAAACAGTATAGCCTATAACGCAACAGGATATGGACTTAAGGGTGTAAATACCATTATGTCTTATCTTCCATTGATTGCATTAGTAATAGTTGCAGCGATATTGATAGGTATAGTGTTGGTTGCATTCGCTTTTAGAGGCGGCGGAGAGCGCTACTAAAACTAGCGTTCTTTAAATAAAAAGCTCCGGGCTTTAATATGTATACATTTAATATATTGAATAGAAAGAAAAAATCTGTAGATGTAATTCCTATTTTCTGCAAAAGCAATAACGAGGCTCATAAAATACGTTCTAAAATACTTTCAGCAAGACCTGAGCTTACCTCGACTAATATTATAAAAATAAATAAGGTGAAGATATGGCCCGAGCGGTAGTTAGAGCAGGAGTCCCAAGCAGGTATGGCAACAACGCCAACACCAATAACGAAACCCAAACTTTTGTGCCAGGTCCAGCAATCGGCGGAGTGCTGCCAGCAGCAACTGCATCGGCAACAGCAATAAACCCCGCTAACTCGACAGGACTATTACAACAAAATGTAAATACGCCTAATGGAGTTATAACAGTTAATTATTCAAATCAAAATGGCAAATATATACCAATAGGTATTGCAAAAAATATAACATTTAGCACTAAAATATCGCAAAGTTCAAACAATACCAATTTTAATGGAGTTCAAAATTATACGTATGCAATAAAAAATAATAGTTTAATTCAAGTTCCAACATCAAATAATATTAATGTATCTTACAATGCAAATCCTCAATTACTTGCTACTGCAAACGCAAAGCTTCAAGCATCTACATCGATGTTAAACTCAACACAGCAAACATTAAAATCTTATCAAAATGCGCTCGCAGTGCAGGGGCAAGCGCCAGCATATTATAATTATTACTCTAATGCAATATCTAATTTATTATTCCCAACAACAGGCCCAGCAAAGAACTACAATTCAATAGATTATTATCAGAATCAGATACAGCAGGCCCAGCAGGCAATCAATGCCAATTCACCAGTTAACATCGGAACAATTAATAATGGAGTATTTAATTCTTCTAATAATGTAGTTAAACAAAATGTTTATGGAACAGTTGCAAACCAAAACACATTTTTAGGAAGTGTACTCTATAAACCCTCTGTTGTAGATAATACAATAACATTGCAGCAAACAGGCTTCATATCTGCAAATGTGCCAGTATCGGGCAATGGGTATTATGGCAGCGTTGCAACTGCATACTCAAATGGAAATATTATAATATCTCCAAAGAACTTTACCTCATTAACCTCGAACACACAGACCTTCAAAAACGGACAAGAAGTATTATCATATAATACATTTCCAACAGGATTTGGGTTATCAAACTTTCAAGGATTAACTAATGGACTTGTTGGAGGCCAAAACATTCCTGTTACTACAACAGAAGGCACAGTTATGGAAAACTTTAGCGTAGGCTCTGGGTTTACATTAGGCTCAGGCCTTTCACAGATTACA
>JAJZJI010000067.1 GCA_021828345.1 Microcaldota archaeon | reverse complement strand
AAAACCTCGTTTTTTGTCTAGGAACTACTGCACATCAATATTATAGCCGTCCATGTAGAGAGTCATGTAGAGACTATCTCGTCTTGCAGCCTCCGCCCGCCTTTAAGACACCTTTGAGTGTCGCACGGCGGGCTACGGCTGCTGTGGCTACTTTGTAGGACATGGCGGCGCAGAAACTATGTCTTTTATCTACAAAAGGTGGGCGATTTTGACCCCCCCTACAAAATCGGCTCTAGTTTCAGTTCTGGTGGCAGATTACAGTGCGTTGGCACGTTAACCCACGTAAACCATAGGTTTTCGTGATGGCGTAGTTTAAGGGCATGGGTTACATCAAACATATTAAGGATTAATTATAATCAGAAATTTAAACAGTAAATCTTAATTAAAAAATTAATGCAAAAATCGCTGTCCAAAATAGGAATAAATTCATCATATTATACTAAATGCATATATACCTCCTAACCCAAAGTTAGCAATAGGGTAGTTTTTGAGTACAAAAAACACTAGTCACGGTATTTCTATGAAATTAAACAAAAGCACAATCATCTTTGATGTTGAAACTCGCGGAATCATTCCAAAGACTAAAAACCAAAGTGTACTGAATCAAGCTTTCCAAAAACTAGAAATCAGTGTTATATGTGCATATGATTACAAAAGTGGGGAATACAAATTTTTTACGCATAAAACAATAAAGCACTTTTTGGATTTATTAAGCAAGGCAGGAATTATCGTTGGATTTAATATCCTTGCTTTTGATTATAAAGTCTTAAAAAAGTACGGGCTACAAAAAGGTCTGGAGAAGAAGAGCATTGATATTTTTGCTATTATAAAAAACAAAACGGGAATCTGGTATAGTTTGAATAACCTTTCGATAGAAAATGGTGGAAAAGGTAAATTACACAAGGGTAAAGACCTGGCTAAGATGACTGGAGTAAGTTTATACGAAGGTTGTAAAGCAGATGTAAAAGAAACCAAATTTTTATATGAAAAAATGCTTAATAAAAAATTAAAATACATTAAGGATAAAGCAAAATACTACGCAAAATATTTTCCTAAAAAGTATTATGACTATCTAAACGATGAAGACATTGATGGCTATATAGAGGATGAATTTGGTAGATATTATATCAACAAATTTGGAACACAATCAAATACAAAAACTTCAAATTATGGAAGCTGCCCGAATTGTAAAAAGGAATTATACCGCAGCTCCAGCGAAAACTACGGTTTTGGAGCAGGGGCCGGAGAGAGCTATACTGGAAGGAGCTTGTGTGGCTTTTGCAAGCATGGATGTTTTGAGTGGGATAGAGATCATATACCCGGATTTAGTGATTCAAGTGGTAGCAAATGCTGTAAATGCAATAAATATAATGAGTGCCCAGTTTTCGAAGTATAAACTGATGCATCATCAGGAGATGGGTTGGATAAGTAAGTGCTTTAAGGTTCAGATTTGCTGGAAATTTGAACGCTAGCTACTTAAATAGCTTGCACGACCATTATTCATGGTTCAGATGAACCTGCTTGGGCTTAGAATTTTATGTTGTTTTGGTGTGAAATATGGCTAGGAATATAGGCGTGAAACAGCTAGGAAACGCTCTCAAACCCCTAGCGGGTTCGAGAGTTCAAATCTCTCTCCCTGCAAATAAAAATTAAAATGTTAAAATCGATTTTCTAAAAGTCAATCTTACAATGTATTCTAGTACGAATACCTGCAAATATTTTATGGTTTAAACTAATACTTTTTTAATCAATCATTTTAGCTATAATCTATATCCTCCTTTTCAGCTTTAAATCCATACTCCCCAATACCTGCAATGTTGTCAGATATATTTAATAATAATCTTCCATCAAGCCTGTCAATTTTAGCCGATTTAATATGCCGCCCAATATCAAGCCTCATCTGTCCTACTCCCATTATTGCGTTTTCATCACCCTCAAGTGCAACAAAACATAAACGGAATTGTTCATATATCATTCTAACAATTTTGTTGTTTTTGGTGTAAACGGATGTATTAATATCTATCATATAATCTGAAATTTGCTCTAATAAATTTAATACGCCTATATGTCCAAGATAATTGCTTGGCTGTATTATATTAACATACCTAATACCTAACGTATAAAATCTATTTACCTGTTTTTCTATTCTTTTAATCATAAATGTTTTATCCTCTAATACCTCCTTAAATTCTTGATCAATCATAAATCTAATTCTGGAATATATTTTCTTCAACTCTACCTCTTTTATATTAGTAAAATCCTCAATGCAAAGTTTATTGTCAGATTGTTCTGTTATTTCAAATCCTGCGCAATCATTATTCAACTTATCCTCTATTGCTTCGAGCTGCGTTTGAGTAAAACCTTCTTTGGAATACAAAATTAATTGGGTTGTTCCATACATATAATGCAATCCTATCCATCTTGTTATAAAAATTGGATTTAGATCATGTTCAACTATACGTTCTGCATTTTTTGTTTTAATTTGACGTGTAGATATTACAAGTGTTCCATCAGTACTCTCTGTTATAATAACGTTCCCTTTAGGTTTAAGCCCCTCCTTATCCGCCCATTTTTTCGGCAGTATCAGCGCGATGCTACTCTCACCAAATTTGAATACATTCTTTTCCATAGTATCACATATATGTATATACGTATAGATAATATATATATGTATTATGCAAATTGTATATATATAAGTATAGCCTAATACTATTAGGAAGAATTTTCGAGTTGGATTAAAATGTGGAAAGATAAAATAGTATATGATGGAAATATAACTAACAAAGAAAATACCAAACAAATAGATATAGATAGAAATATACTGCTCTTAACTGATAGCTATAAATTAACCCATTGGAAGCAATATCCTCCAGGAACAGAAAAAGTATACTCCTATTTTGAATCAAGGGGCGGAGAATTTCCTGAAGTTGTATTTTTTGGCCTTCAATATTTTATCAAAAAATATCTAGAAGGGAACGTGGTTAATAAAGAGGCAATAGACGAAGCAGAGTATATAGTAAGTAAGCATCTAAGCGATAAAAATTTGTTCAATCGCAAAGGGTGGGAGTACATATTAAAAGAATATGATGGTAAATTGCCAGTTTCTATACGGTCCGTACCTGAAGGTACTGTGGTTC
Source organism: Microcaldota archaeon (assembly GCA_021828345.1). Next base: position 3,340 of record JAJZJI010000067.1, on the reverse strand, counting down.
CAGTAAGTAATGTATTAATAACAATAGAAAATACAGATCCGAACTGTTATTGGCTTACAAATTATTTAGAGACTCTGCTTGTACAAACGTGGTATCCAATAACCGTTGCGACATTATCAATGCATATGTAAAAGATGCTACTAGAAAAACTAGAACAGACAGGTGATCCAACACAAATAGAATTCAAATTGCACGATTTCGGTTTTCGTGGTGTATCCTCTGTAGAATCTGCAGCGCTTGGTGGCGCTGCGCATTTGGTCAATTTCAAGGGCACTGACACAATAGCTGGGCTTATGATGCTGCGCAGATATTATGATGCTGATATGGCGGGATTCTCTATACCTGCGGCTGAACACTCTACAATTACGTCTTGGGGAAGAGAAAATGAAGCAAAGGCGATGGAAAATATGTTGACACAATTTCCCAATGGTCTAGTAGCTGTTGTATCCGATTCGTATGATATATATAATGCATGCAGCAATATCTGGGGAGACGAATTAAAGCAAAAAGTTTTGAGTAGACAAGGTACTGTAATTGTTAGGCCAGATTCCGGGACACCCGAAAAAGTGGTAGTAGAAGTACTAAATTTACTTGCAGATAAATTTGGTTTTACAAAAAATGTAAAAGGATATAAATTGCTTCCTCCACAAATACGGGTCATACAAGGAGATGGTATAGAATATTCATCCACACGGCGCATATTAAATGCAATGGAGGGCGCGGGATGGTCTGTTGATAATGTTGCGTTTGGTATGGGTGGCGGATTATTACAAAAACTTAATCGTGATAGCCAGCGCTTTGCATTTAAATGTTCCAATATAACTATCAGAGGAGAAGAGCGTGGCGTCTTTAAAGATCCCATTACCGATTCTGGCAAGGTCTCTAAAATAGGGAAGCTAAAACTTATCCTAAGAAATGATGGAACATACGCTACTTTGCAGCAAAAAGATAATGGCGATGATAAATTAGTGGAGGTATTTAGAGATGGCATGGCATTGTCGCATTTTAAACTTGAAGATATACGTGCAAGGGCCGCCTATGGGCTTTCAAATCTACTCGAATTGGAGGGGAACGCCATTCAATCGGTGAACATGTTGCTAAGACAAGCATTGACAAATCAAGGGTGATAATGAATGTCTAAACATAAATTTGATTGTGGTTTATTTATAGGGCGTTTTCAGCCATTTCATAAAGGACATTTTCACGTAATAAAACATGCATTAAAACAATGTGATAAGCTTGTAATAGGTATAGGTAGCGATAATATTATTGATAATAAAAATCCTATAGACGCCAAAACGCGAGAGTTAATAATACGCAAAAGTATAATCGAATGGGGAGTTGAAGATAAAAGAATAACAATTGTGCATATAAGCGATTATCCAGATAATGATAATTTATGGTTTGAAAATCTTTGCAAGATATCTCCAAAATTTGATGTATTATTTTCTGGTAATGAACATGTAATTAAAATATTAACAAGTCATGGAATTAAGGCAATCAAACCAAAACAACTTTTTCGTTCAAGTCTTTCAGGGACTATAATACGCGAGCGAATAAGGAAGGGAGATAAGTTGTCTGGGGAGATAGCACAGAGCGTAGAAGAACTAATATATAGTAAAATAAATATGACTACAAATGATATAAAATGAACATAAATATTTATGTAGCGTAATGTTTAATGTGTGTATAATATGACCAAAACAAAAAAAGCAATGATAAAATATTCAAATAATTATTTTAAGGTTTTAGAGCGTGCAGTTACTATAAATAATATGAGTCACAACTATTTTTCTGTAGACAAAGCGGATGTTGTAGCAATTATACCTATAACTAATGATGGAAAAATAATTTTAGAGCGTCAATTTCGACCTGCAATAAATAAAAATATCTATGAAATTCCTGCAGGCAATATAGAAGTGGGGGAGACGCCTCGACATGCTGCTTTAAGAGAACTTGAAGAAGAAACAGGATATTGCGCGGGTAAGTTAATATATATAGCAAAAATTTATGGTAGTCCTGGCATATTAAATGAGACCCAGCATCTATTTTTGGCAAAGATGCTAAGAAAAGGAGAACGCCATTTAGATTTAGAAGAAGATATAAAAATAAAGGCTGTTAGTAAACGTTTGGCAATGAAAATGATACTTGATAAAGAAATAAATGATGCAAAGACAATGGCAGCAATACTATATCTAAATGCATTTTCGAACATGTTTAAATAAAACGATTAATATTATGCTCTTAAAAAGAGCAACTAATAATATATTAATTTAGCAGTTCAAATTATAATTAGTAATAACTGATAGTAATGATCTTATGGACCAAGATACTAATTTGAAAACTTTATTGAATCGGATAAAAAAACATTATCTGATTTTATTTATACTATGCTCAATAATAATTTTTATAGTTCTATCATTTTATCTTGTGATGTTTGTATTATCATTTTTTTCAACGCCGTTGCCAACATATCATTTTTCACGTGAAATCAATATTACAAATTCAACGAATAATACCGTAAAATTAACAAAAAACACTCTTATAATAATTAATGGAAGTAGTATAAGCGATAACATATATGTTTATGGTAATGCGACGGCATATATTAATGTGACAGGGGATTATAACATAATAAAGATATATGGTATAAATAATGGCAATTTTGTACTTAATTTAAATGGCAATAATAACAATATCTACTCATTTAATCTTAGCAATATCGGATTTGTGATATCAGGTTCTGGGAATACGTACTACAAAAATAATGAAGGTTCCTGCACACAATATTTTTATCAATACTCCTTTGATTTTCAAAAAAAGGTAATATTCAATCCATGCTAAATAGTTTGATTAGTATGACAAAAATATCTTTCATGGGCCCGAGGAGAATCGGACTCCTGGTCTTTCCCGTGTGAAGGGAACGTCTTACCACTCGACTACGAGCCCACATATCTTGTATGTGTTTAATAGATATTATTATAGAATATTGATTAATAAGCTTTCTTAATGTAGTGTTATAATGTCTAAATATTATACCGCAAAAGGGGATGAAGGATTATCTTATATGGGGTGTGCAATAGCATCAAAGGATAGCGCACTTATAATCGGCATTGGAGATATTGATGAGCTTAATTCATTTATAGGTCTTGTAATAGTAGATATTGCGGATGAGCTCATGAAAAATAGGCTTATTAATATACAGAATAAACTGTTTATAATCGGAGCTGAACTTGGCGGTATTATAAATTCTGCATATACACCTAAGCATATTATAACTGATAAGGAGCTAAAGGAATTAGAATTAATTATAGATGAATATAGTAATAAGGTTGGTATG
>JAJZJI010000066.1 GCA_021828345.1 Microcaldota archaeon | reverse complement strand
GCAGTTAGTATAATGCGCTTTAAAGGGCCATATGTGGACCCAGAATGCATATTACAATCCCCAATAAGGCATTGCCATATGGCATTATGCTCACTATCTATTGGAAGTATTGTGGTACCTTGCTTTTTTGCGGCCTCCATTATAATACTACCTGCCATGACAAGCACCTCCTTATTTGCTATTGCAGTAGTCCTTTTTGCATTGATTGCATTAATTGTTGAACGCAGACCGGCAGAACCTACGGTTGATATTATCACAAGATCGTTTTCCGAAAGGGCCGCAATTGCCTCCTGTGGCATTACATATGAATTATTCCAACGAGACGAAGTTATTTTTGGCGACCATACATATTTAGGCTTAAATTCAAGCACCTGATGTTCTAATAATTCAAGATTACTATTCCCTGACAGACCTATGACATTTATGCTTTTATCCTTTCTAATTATATCCAAGGTCTGTCTACCAATCGATCCGGTACTCCCTATAATAGATATGTTTTTCAATAAATCAACAAATGCTTTATTTAATAATAAATATAAAGCATTGCATACATGTTCTACTATTGTCTATTTTATTAGTTATTTGAATGCGAAAAGATTCAATTTGTATTTAAGTATACATTACATATTAGTTATGTATTATTACATCATAAAATGATCAAAGGTAATTTATTGAAAAAAACGCTATCTGATATTGTTGTTGAGCTAAAGCACATCAAAAAGATATACCCTATGAAGAACATGGAGTATGTTGCAATAAAGGATATATCATTGAGAGTACATAGGGGTGAATTTGTATCTATTTTAGGCCCATCTGGAAGCGGAAAGACAACACTAATGAACATTATAGGCACTTTAGATAGACCGTCAGATGGGGCAATTCTCATAAATAACGTAGATACTTCAAGCCTTAACGAAAAGGAATTATCAATATTAAGAAATAGAAATATAGGATTTGTATTTCAATCATACAATCTTGTTCCGTACCTTAGTGTCTTAGAGAATGTAACACTGCCTTTGATGGTTGACGGGCTTGACAATAATGAAAACATAAATAATGGAAAAAGCATGTTAAATGAGGTAGGGTTATCAGGAAAATTTGAAAAATTGCCAAATGAGCTTAGCGGAGGTGAGCAACAGCGCGTTGCAATAGTACGCGCCCTTATAAATAATCCCCCATTGCTGCTCGCAGATGAACCTACAGGAAATTTAGATTCTAAAACATCAGATGCTGTAATGAATATGCTCATAAGAATGGGAAAGGAAAAACATACGACAATAATAATGGTAACGCATGAACAGGACATTGCCAACTTTACTGAAAGAAGTATTTATATCAAAGATGGTGTTATTGAAAAAGATATAATGGTGAAAAAATGAAGACAAAAATAAGCTTGATTTTATTTATAGGAATAGTGTTGGGATTATTGATAGTTAATTTGAATATGGCTAGTACTATAACAACAAACTGCCAGGCAAATTCGAATATAAACTTCAGAGTTACTGGGGTAAATTGGGGCAACGCAACACACATAATATCAGCAGGACCTGGTGAAAATGATATACCACTGACGGTTAATTTAGAATCTTATGGAAACAGCTGCACCATAACAGATATTGAGGGCAATCTTCAATTATCTGGGGGACTATCAAATATAAATGGGACTAAGAATGACACAACATATGTACAATCCGTACAACTGCCTTCATTATTTAGTATGACATTTTACCTTAATATAGGAAGAAATCAAACATATGGACAGAATACGACATTGGCATATCCATTATACATATATTGGAATGCAACAAATACAAGCTCTAAATATTCACAAGAGATAAATCTTGAAGTACCAATGCACGGATCATCCAATATAAAATATATGGACAATAATCCAGTTCTTTATTCTGGTAGAATAAATGATGTGCCTATAACAATTAAAAATATAGGGACTGGAATAGTTTCAAATATAACCACAATAATAGCGGAAACTAGCGGTACAAGTGTATTGGCACAGCCAAACCAAATAAGTTTGCTAACTCCAAATCAGTCTTATACAATGGATGTTCCGATATTTGTCGGAGCCGCAGCAGGACAGGCCATAACACTCAATATAGATTCAAGCTACATAAATGCATATGGGTATAACACAAGTTCCACGTATAATTTAGGTTTTTATACTGTTGCATCTACCGAGAGCAATGTAACAGTATCATTATCAAATGATAGCATTTTATCTGGGGTAGTAAACAATGCATCTATATTGATACATAATAGCGGATCATATCCTGTTACTAATATGACAATTACATTAACCCCAATAAGTACAATTAATTTCATAAATTCTGATGGCATTATAAACATACTTAACATAGCGCCAGGGGAGACAGTTAACGTTCCACTTCAAATTTATGTAGAATCATCATCTTCAAGCAATGTTGGAAGCATAAGCGCTGCACTTAATTACATACAGGATGGACAATCCGAGAGCAGTACTAGTGATATAAGCTTCTTAACTCCAGGAGATATTAGCATAACTACAGTAGGTACTACAGTATTGCCAGGAAGCCCAACGCCAGGCAGCATCTTCTCCATAACTTCTACATTTAATAATGTGGGTGCACAAACAGCGGATGCGGTAACGCTAACACCAAAACCACCAAAAGGAATAAGCGTCATTGGGGATAAGACCATTTTTGGTGGAAGTATACAAAGTGGAAGCCCAACAGCCTTTACTATGAGCTTTCTAGTAAATAGCACAGCAACGAGCGGAGCATATAAAATACCTGTAATAATGAGTTATATGAACAATCTAAATAGTGTAATAAACACCACAATATTTTACACAGTAAATGTAACAAATTCCAATGGCAATTTCGGAATTAAAAATGGTTCTACCCCCACTACAACATTTGTAAAAAATAACAGAAGCGGTGGAGCGCCTTATTTACTTTACATAATAATAGCCATTATAGTCATAATATTAGCCTATTATCTATATAAAAAACGTGCACATAAAAATAAAACAAAGGTACATGTTAAATGAAAACTAAAGATACAATTTGGCTTGCACTAAAGGGCATATCGCAACGCAAGCTTAGAACAGGATTAACTATTTTAAGCGTAGTTATAGGCGTTGCTGCAATCGTCGCACTCGTCTCATTAGTTGCTGGAATTTCAGCAAGCATATCCAGCTCATTATCTAGCATAGGGCCTACATCACTTTACATACTGCCTAAAACGGGCATATTTACAGTAGCAACAATAGCATCAATAGAATCATTACCTAACGTAAGTACTGTTGTGCCAATGATAAGGCTTGATGCGAATGCAACAGTAAATGGACAACAAATATCAACAACGATAATAGGCGTAAACAACTATAGCATTTCAAACGTGCTTGGAAATGTGAATTTATATAATGGAAACGTTTATAATCAAACTTCAACTGAAGTAGGAATTTTTGGACATGGCATCGCATTCCCTTCAACCCTGCAAACATCCCCGTCCATAACACTTGACGAACCTATATACATTACCGAAAAAGGACTTTCTAGTACAAAGAGCATAGCGCTAGTTCCTGTTGGCATATTAAATTCATATGGTTCTTCCATATTAATAGATCCAGATACCTCTATATTTGTGCCTTTGCAGGTTGCCCAAGCTATAGAAAATAAGGATTCCTATAATTTAATACTAGTAAAAGCAACAAATGCAAGTTCCGTTGGAGCATTAGACACGTTGTTAACAAATGTGTATGGAAGCAGCGCGACTATATTCTCCGTTCAAGCAATAGCTCAGACAGTATCCTCAATAACTGGTTCGCTTGGCATTCTTTTAGGGTCCATCGCAGGAATCTCTTTGATTGTCGCCGGTATAAGTATATTAAGCATAATGATGGTTTCAGTAAATGAAAGAACTCATGAAATAGGCATATTAAAATCAATAGGTTTCAAAAAACGAGATATTTTAATTTTATTCCTCTCAGAAGCATTAATAATTGGGATTGCTGGTGGTGTTATAGGCGTTGTAGCAGGAACTGGAGGCTCTTATATATTACCAGTTTTATTAAGTAGTGCAGGCCCTAGTAGCAGTGGAGCGCATACCAGTAGTGGATTTGGAGGACCCGCAGTTGGCGGGGGCGGAAGTTTTAGAAGTGGAGGTGGAGCTGCTGCTTTTTCTAGTGGAACGCAAAGCTCCAGTAGTGCATCAAGTTCATCAATATCTTTAACACCGATAGTTACACCAACAATAGTAGTCATCGCTATAGCAATTGCAATTATAGTAAGCATTGCAGCAAGTTTATACCCCGCATGGAAAGCATCTACTGTTGATCCAATAAAAGCATTGCGTTCAGAATAATTTTGCATTAAACAGCCTTGTTCATAAACTCCAAACCTGTCCAAAAACTCCTTAATCTGTCCATAAAGTGTCTAAAAACTATTTATCAACAATTTTCTTATTACAAAAAGTTTCAATAATCTCAATTTCGCCAGGAGTTAAATGATATAATTTATAAACTAATTGGTCAATTTCTTTTTCATATTCTTTAACTTCTGCTTGCTTACTAAGATTATTTAAATAATCACTATCTTTTGATATATCTAAAATTTTATCTACAAATTGTATAAACTGGTTTTGCTGTATTCTATCTACTTCCTTAATAGGAAATAGCCTTATATGTTCTGGATATATGTGTAATCCATCAAAGTAAAATTTCTCGAAGAACCATTTAATAACTTTAGAATTTATTATTGATAAAATAAAAATAAGATTAAATCTCTTTGATAAAGCAATTGCTTCTTTTGTTAAATATCTATTCAATTGCTGGTAATCTAATTCCTTTAGGTTATTTATTGTTGTAAATAGGATGACTCCATTTTCTACATAATATTCACCAGGCTCATAGGTAGCATAAAATCCGTCTTTTCCTATAACTCTTCTCATAATAATCTTTTCCTTTTCAAATAACTCTCTCATTTTTGGACGATGATGTAGAGTTTCTTGATAATCTAAATAGGAACAACTTCTGATATGCCATCTGAATATATTTTTTCCTTCTAAGAATTTTTTTAATCCCTTATCTGGTCTATCTTTTATAAAATATTCTTTCTTTAAGTTTTTCTTAGAAGAATGTACTACAACACCCGTATCAACATAACATATATCCCCCAGATGAATAGACTTACTATTAATTTTATCAAAAAGATTCAGGTCATCCTCGCTTAAATCGGTTCTAAAGTTTTTTTTGATGCCGAATTTTTCTTGTTTAAATAGTTTAAATCTTGAATTATCTTTTAGGATATATTCTATATCCTTCTCTGTTGCAATTTTAGAATTAACTTCTAATATCTTAATTAGATTATTTGTGGGTGGATCTTTTTTTATAGCTGTAATACAAGTATCAACTGTTGCTTCGAAGACATTAAATTTAAAGTTGATTAGAGAGAGAATCTCATTTTGAAGAAATATTTCTCTGATACCCTTTCCGTACCCTTGCGACATGTATTTATTAGATGTAATAAAGAACAATACTCCTCTATTTCTAATAATGTTCAATGCCTTCTCAAAAAATAAGACGTATAAATCATAATGACCTACAGCAGATTTAAAATGATTTAAATAATAATCTTTATAATCATTACCCATATTCCAGCTAGAAACATAAGGGGGATTTGCAATTACTATATCAAATCCTCCATTTTCTTGAAAAACATCTGAAAAGTATAGTTTCCATAAGAAAAATGGTTTTGAACGAGCTTTCTTAATCTGCTCAAATTTCTTTCTTGCTTCTTCATTTCCTTGCTCCTTTAATGTTTCTTCAATAAATTCCCAGTCTCTCTTTTCAATTTCTGCTCGTAGCTCAATTTTGTTCCGTCTATTATGTTCATTAAAGAATTGTTTATGTAATGCTTGAAGTTGTTTTAATTTCTTTTGTGATTCTTTAATTCTCTGGGCTTCGAATAAACTGCCATATACTCCTTCTTTTTGGGGTGTTGCCATTAATTTTTGTTTTTTCTTTTTTAATTTATTTATTTCTCTCTTAATCCCATTGCTCATCCCATAATCCTTCTTTTTACCTGTAGTAATCATACCTAATTCTTCATAAAGCTTTCCAATATTTTCTTCAATACTATTGATTTCTTCTGAATAATCCTCTTTTTTTATTTCACCGAGCAATCGTTCATCAAATAATTTAACTTCTTCAAATTCGTCCAATAAACTATTACCACACATTATTTTGTAATCTAAGTTTGGAAGTGGTTTTATTTTGTGTATATCTTCTTCATCTACAATGAGTGAAAGCCACAGCCTTAGCTGAGCAATATCCACTGCACCTGGATCTATGTCAACTCCATATAAATTATCTTCTATGCATTCCCTTTTGAAATTGTAAGTAGTTCTTTCAGATTGTTCTTCTTTAGGAAAAAGTTTTGTTAAAACACCCCTTGCCTTAATAATTTCCATCATCATTCCAACAAGAAACGCCCCAGAGCCAATTGCAGGGTCTACCACTTTAATATCT
>JAJZJI010000065.1 GCA_021828345.1 Microcaldota archaeon | reverse complement strand
ATACTAACAAAGGTGTCTGTATATATAATATCCGAATTTTCAATACCTTTTTTTATATCAGAGTTAATATAAACATTCGAATACTTTTTTGCTTCATTTACATAAATGCTATTTGGTTGTATACTCTTTGGACCTACTAAAGAGATATCCGCCCCTAGCTTTGCGGCTGTTACCATTAAAGAATTAAATGTGTTTTGGGCAGTATCTCCAATTAATGAAATCTTAAGTCCTTTTATGCCCTTTTTTATTGTTTTTATAGTATAACAATCTGCTAATGCTTGTGTTGGATGCTCTAGGTGCGTTAGTGCATTTATTACAGGTATACTCGCCGCATTTGCCATAGCTTCTAATTTATCATGTTCATTTATCCTTACGGCAATATAGTCGCAGTATAAGCTAAGTATTTTAGCTGTGTCAGCAAGCTCCTCACCTCTTGATGCCTGTGATGTGTGTGCATCAATGTAAATAGATTTGCAGCCAAGCTTTGTTGCTGCAACTTCAAATGATACTCTTGTTCGTGTGGATGCCTCAGCAAAAAATAGAGCGATTGTAGGATCATTCTTTAACCTTCTAATCTTTCCAGAAGCGATGCTATCCGATATATCAAAAATTCTTTTAATGGTATTTACTTTCAAATCTTTGTGAGTTATAATATTCATATCATCAACTTTTTTTGGCAAAATTTTCTAATATTTTATCAAATTTACTATCTCTTGGTTGCAATTCGTAGTTCACCTGTATAAATGGTTTATTTATTTTTATAATGCTGTCAAGGCGCGTAGGTGTTGCAGATATTACAATATCGCACTTTGCATTATTTATTGTAGTTTTAAGGTCTCTTATCTGCTCTGGACTATACCCCATTGCTGGAAGTTCTAACTCAAGTCGTGTGTATTTTTCAAATGTCTTTTTTATCTCTCCAACAGCATATTTTTTTGCTGATATTATTTTCGCATTATTATTCTTTGCTGCAATCATTCCAGCTCCAAATCTCATGCCTCCATGTGTTATTGTTGGACCATCCTCTATTACAAGCGCCGTCTTTCCATGAATCATCCCAGGTTTATCCGGCATAACTAAAGAGTTGGCATATATGATATCTGCAGTTTTATTTATGCTTTTAATATCGTATTCTAATAACGAGAGTTCTTTTTTTGTTGCTGAATTTACTTTATTTATTATTATAACATCCGCCATACGCGCAACAATTTCACCAGGGTAATACGTAAGTTCATTTCCCGCTCTTAATGGATCTGCAACTGTTATAAAAAGATCTGGTTTTATAAAAGGAGCATCATTATTCCCACCATCCCATATTATAATATCAGCCTCCTTCTCTGCGGATCTTAGTATCTTTTCGTAATCAACTCCTGCATATATTACAAAATTATTTTTTATATGTGGTTCATAATCCTCTCTCTCCTCTATAGTTGTTTTGTACTTATCAAGATCGCTTAATTTTTCAAATCGCTCGTTTATCTGATCTTTTAGTACGCCATACGGCATAGGATGTCTGATTAATATAACACGCTTTCCCATATCTCGTAATTTTTTCGCAACGTATCTTGATGTTTGGCTCTTTCCACATCCTGTTCTAACCGCACATATTGCAATTATCGGTTTTTTGGATTTTAACATAGTTTTTTCAGGTGCAACAAGCCAAAAGTCAGAACCTGCTGCATTTACAATACTGCATTTTTTCATTACCTCATTGTATGGGAGATCGCTATATGACATTATTGATATATCTACATTGTTTTTTATTATTAAATTTTGTAGCTCTGATTCATCATAAATTTTAATCCCATTTTTATATAGACTTCCGCTCAATTCTTTTGGATACACTCTATCTGATATATATGGAATTTGATTTGCAGTGAACGCCACTACATCATAATCTTTATTATCTCTAAAAAGAACGTTAAAATTATGAAAATCTCTACCAGCCGCCCCAATTATTATAACTTTTTTTCTATTAGACATTTAATCCCAATTTTGATAAAGATAGAAATTATTTAAGCATTCCTGGTAATCTAAAATTTAATTTATAAGAGATTCATTTAAAATCTTTAATCTTGTTGTTTTATATTTTACTTTTATACCATATAAAAGAATTCCAGCAATTATTGATATAATGATGCTTAATGTAATTATTATAGAATATGAACTTTTACTTATTAGACCTTCATTTAATGCTATTACAGCTATTGCGATTCCAACAGCGCCTCTACCGGAAATTATACCTGCAAGTTTTCTAGATCTATTATTCTCCTTTTTATCTATAAAATGTTCGGCAAATTTAAAAGATAAATAATAAGCAATTATAAAAGCCATTGAAATAAAAACAAATATTTCCAAAATAAAATCAATATTAGTATATTGAACAAATGCTTCAAGTCCTGCGGCTCCAAAGAATATAGGTATAAAAAAACTATCATTTATTCTATTTAACGTCCTAGAAACCCTACCAAAAGACTCATTTCCTATATCCCCCTATTTATTATAAGTCCAGCAAAAAATGCCCCTATTATATAACTTATCCCTATTGCATTAAATACTATTGAAATAAGAAGGCCAAAAATTATTAAAATGGCATAAGAAAAATGGTTACTTCTAAACTTTACCCATATTATATTAAGTAATTTTCTAAAGATCCATTTATTCTTATTTATTATATAATCAAATCCAAAATATAATATTAGAAGGATTGCGAGTGGTAATAATATACTGCTTAGGCTGCCAGAGGCGTTTGAAAAATAAGATAAAATTATAAATCCGATTATATCTGATATAACTACAGATGATATTATTATTTTACCTATCTCTCTTTTCATTAATGAATACTTTCCAACTAGTACAGATACTATTGAAATAGATGGTATAACTGTTGCAAGTGTAATTATAGATGTTTCAGTTACTCCTATATTTAATATATGAGTTAATAAGAATAAGACTATGGAAAATGGAATAATAAAACTTAATATGGAAAGAAGAGCAGCCTTTTTTAAATGCTTCATTATTATTTCTGTATTCATCTCTATTCCTATAAGAAAAACTATGAAAAATATTGCAATGGATGTTATGCCTGATATTGCATTATTGTAAGATAGCAAATTAAGTAGACTGGGTCCTAAGATGAGCCCGCTTAGCAATTGACCCGCAATTCCTGGCAAGTTTAATTGCTCAAATATCTCTCCTGTAATTATTGCAGTAGCTAATATTATTAGTACGTCAAGTATTATGTTATATGTCATATGTCAATCCACATTAAGGTATATTTAAGTATATATAAAACTTTGTGGTAATGCTTTAAATGAATTATAATTTTAGTTTTATTTAAAATGCCTCTTTTTTTAATAATAAATATTTTTTATGTTTACCTCCATATGAATAACTACCTATCTCTCCGTTGCTCTTTATTACCCTATGACATGGTATAGTTATTGGTATCGGATTCTTTTTTAGTGCTGTACCAACTGCTCTAGTTGCATTAGGTCTATATACGGCAAATGCAAGATCTTTATACGTAACTACGCTACCTTTAGGTATTTTTAGTGTTGCAAAAAGAACATCAATTTGAAAAGGAGTAAGTTTATGTTTCTTTAACGTATCATAAATATTTTTAGTATAAATTTTTGTATTCATAAATATAAACTCATAAAACTAATATACTATAACTATTTAGTATTTTTTGGTTTAAGTTTTAATCTTGAGCTGCCAGAGTCCCATTAAATTTCCCTCAGTGTCATTGAAATATGCAGTGTAGCCTCTATCCCCGAATGGCGTTTTACCTATAATCACATGTCCGCCATTTAGTTCTATTTTTTTAAGTGTATCCTCCATATCAGATACACTAATTGTTATGACTGGTGTTTTTATTTCCTTATTTCTTTTTATGATAGCACCATTTACTTCAAAAGGTCTTTGTGATATGGTTTTTTCATCTACCCTTACGGTTAATAATCTCGAGTATTTAACTCCAGGTACTGGATTAAGTTCCCATCTGAAAACAGATTTATAAAATCTGACTGCTCGTTCTTCATCATCAGCAGGTATCTCAAAATGTTCAACCTTGTCCATAATATCACATTCCTATTTCTATTACATTCAAACTAAATACTAAAATAATTGGTTTTTATAATATATTCCAGGATTTAGGTTGTTTTTTGGATTATTGCAAAATAATAAAAACTGATAACACAACTTTTGTAGCTTTTGCTCCTGCAAAGTTGAATATTGATCTTTTTATAGGAAATACAGATTCGAGTGGAATGCATGAAATAACAAGTATTATGCAAGCAATATCGTTGCATGATACTATTACTTTATCTATCTTTAATTCTGGCGGTATTCATATATCTGGATTTGTAATTAAGGATAATATTCTGCTTAAAGCACTTTCAGTGCTCCAAAAACATATAGGTAAAGAGCTAAATTGCTTAATAAGGGTTGATAAATCAATACCTATAGGTGCAGGAATGGGCGGCGGTAGTTCTGATGCGGCTGCAGTGCTTAGACTTGCAAATGTTGCATTTGGTTTAGGCCTAGATATTATAGAGCTTGAGAGTATTGCAAGTAATATTGGAAATGATGTTGCATTTTTACTTCATGGTGGTAGAGCGAAAGTTGGAGGTAGCTTAAAGCATAATATAATTGAGATGGACGTTCCAAATATAAATTATCTAATAGCAAGACCTAATATGGAGCTTAGTACAAAGATTATGTATAAATTGCATGATGACTCTGGAAAGAGTTTCAAAGAGTTAGCATCTGATTTATGCCCTGATACTAAAAGGCTCTTATTTGATTTATCGAAGACTTCCCCAATTGAATTTGGTATTACGGGAAAGGGACCTACTGTTTTTGCCGGCTATAAGCGTTATAATGAATGTATTGCTGCAATGGAGAGTATAAATTGGTTTAAAGATGATATATTTATAGAACATTCAATAGGCAAATTTGAATGATACCATCCGTAATAATTATAAACTCTTGCTTTCAATTTAGAGATGATAACAATGGTAGATAAGAAGGGATCGGCGCCGAACACACAAAAGAACCGTGGAAAAAGTCACAAAAAGCTTATTGTAGGATTGATTATAGTAATAATCGTAATAGGAGCACTTTATTACCTGTATGAAACTTATGGAAGTCTTCCTGCTAGTGCAATATCTATGATGGCCTCAGGGCATGCACTTAATGCAACCTCGCTTCAAGCGCTTATGCTACAGAAGATTGTTTCAACGCCGAACTTCAGGGCTAACTATTCAGGCAGCATGCAGGTGACCATAGTAAACATGGGAAATGGAGCAGATAGTGGTAAACTCTACTATATACTACAGGTGTCCAAGCTCCAGCAACTGGGTAATTTAACACTTCAGTACTC
The DNA here is from genome assembly GCA_021828345.1 of Microcaldota archaeon. Next base: position 1,338 of record JAJZJI010000065.1, on the reverse strand, counting down.
CCAGAATTATGTTGGTTTGAAGAATTATTCTAACCCTAATCTTTGTGTTTTAACAGATAATTTGCAAATAATCCAAAAAGTCGGTGCGGCAGAGCAAAATATTATGATTTGCAAGAATCCTCAGGAACATCCTAGATTCTCAGGCACTGTTGTGAATCTTTTGGTAAATATAAGCAGCCTTGATAACATTAATATAAATTCATACGGAATATCCTCATATAATGGCGAGCCGTGTTATTCTGTGTCTGGAAATGGTACAATAGATGTTAATAGCACTATAGTCGGAGCAAATTCCGGGCCCGACATCCCAGCAAAAATGAACTTTTCAACATGTTTATCTGCACAGTACAATCTACCATTCTATCTCAATGCGCAGATTGTACCTACTAATGGTTCGAAGATATTGATAGCACTTAAAGATTATAGTATGGGTCCATTTTCTGTGTCTACAGGTCAGGCGAACCTACCATGAGCGAGATTAAAAAATACATAAATACTTAGGAGCATATGTGGTCTTTCTTCCAGCGCTGTACTTAATTTTATAAAAAATATAAGAGTCAACAGATATTGGCAAACTTAAGAGTCCTTATTAAAATGGACTCAGTGAGATTCGCACAATTCTACAACCTTTTTTATATGTTGTTTTTATAGAAGATATTATGGATAATGTGCTTCTGTTCAAGTCTTCTAGAGATCTTGAAATATGGCTGGAGGAAAATTATAGTAAGAGCAATGGTATATGGCTTAAGATCTATAAGCGTGGCATTAATTCAAACGCACTTAAAAGCACAGAAGTATTAGACCCATTACTTTGTTATGGATGGATTACTGGTCAGGCAAAGAAGGGAACGGATGAATACGCACTTTGGTGGATATGTCCCAGAAGAAAGGGTAGTATATGGTCAGAGGTAAATAAAAATCACGCTGAAAGATTAATCAATGAAGGAAAGATGAAATCTAGTGGAATGAATAAACCCATTGACGATTATTTATCGTGACGGTAACGTAAAGATATAGCCGGAAACTACGGATACAAGACGAAGAAAGAAGGCGCTTCCATGGAGAATCCTAGGTCATGGGTCCGTTTGGAGGACTGGATTAACGTGGTAGCAGGCGTTTACATGGTGCTGGTGCCAGTCTTTTACGCCACGGTTTACGATGCATCGGCAAATGCATTCATTATGGGAACAGCTGTAGCTTTAATTGCGCTGGCGGCGTTGGCATATCCGCGTGTAAGGAGCATTGAGTGGCTGCAGCTGCTCGCTGGAGTCTGGCTCTTTATAGCTCCGTGGGCACTGGGGTTTCATTCTGTGACGCAGGCAGCTTGGAACCAGTGGA
>JAJZJI010000064.1 GCA_021828345.1 Microcaldota archaeon | reverse complement strand
ATCTATCAGGTGATAATTCTGGATGATATGTTGAAGATAGAGCACTATCAATAAACATAGTCCTCGAAAATGCTTCTTTATCAGCTTGTAGTTTTGCATATATTTCATTGAAAAGATGTTTCTTTAGACGTGATACTATAACTGTACCAGGATTTTCGGCTAAAAATTTTGTCATTAGGAAGGTTTTACCCCATCCGTTTGGTGGTAAAAATGTAGATATTTTGTGTTCTTCCAAATTCGTTTTAATTTTTTCATAAACAGGTTTCTGATACGCTCTAAGCTCAAATATTTGTGATTTGTCCTGTTTTTTCTTATTACTCCTGTGTCTTGTTAGAGTGATAGTCATTCTACCACCCCCATGTTCTTTAATTTTTCCAGAGCTTTTAAAACAGTTTCTCTTTCGAGCCCACTTGAATCTATTATATCTCCTAATTTAACTCTCTCTTTATCATAAATGAGAGAATAAACCAAAACCTCTGGGTGTGTATTAATTAGACGGGAAAAAGAAGTAAATAGTCTTCTATCATTAATTTGCGTCAGAGTTCTATTAGATATTTTATGAGAACGAATGTCCGCTATAAAATCCTCTATATTTCGAGGGTTCTCAAAGAATAGAACATATAACTTATGTTGAATTACAGGTAAACCGTTATTGAAACTACGTCTTTTATACTTAAAAGTAGATTTACTTACGTATAAGGGAAACACCCCCTGAGAGAGTTAATGCAGTAATTCTTTCGGCTGGTTCTCTTATATAGCTGCCCCATTTTTTCACCTTTTGGCAAGGAGTTTTGCCGACTCCTGCCTATTTTTTTAATTTCTTTTACGGTTTCTAAATTTCAATGGCTTTCTCAATGGAATATTATATCTAATCATCAAGTTGCGTACTGATGGTGGAGATATATCAAGAAGCTCAGCCATTTTATTTAATGACATTTTTTCATTAACGTACTTTTGCCAAAGCCATGTTCTATCAACATCATACCTGACAGCTAACTTATTTCTTGGATTATATTGTTCAAGCCTTACCAGTTTTTTGTTCATTTTTCTTCCTCCATAGAGCTTCATTTATTTTTTGACTCTTTCCGTTCTCTTTCATATTTTGATATATTTTTCTGACTGTTGGTTCATCAATCCTTAGCTTTTCAACAACGTCCTCAATGAAGTAATCAGGATTTGCCATCAATAGTGAATAGACTTGGTTCTCATACCTCAACATCTCATTGCTATTGTATCTCACAATTCCATGTGCGAGCAGAATTTTGCTCACTGTTTGATATGATATTCCCAGAGCTTTAGCAATCTTGTTAGCTGAATAGCCTTTATCAACATACTGCTTCCTTAACCATTCATCATCAATGTCATATTGCATCTGTATTGGGTTAATTGAACCCTCGGGCTTTTTAGATAGAAGAATCGGTTTATTTGCACTCGCAATGCTCTGGGCTAAACTGCTTTCCTCATCAATTTCTTCTACGACTTCTGCTATTTCCTCCTCCTCTTCATCTTCGACTGTTAAATTACTTAAATCTAACTTTTCAAATTGAGCCGAATTTTTAATGTTAATCATTGGCTCCTCCTCATTTGCTGTTTCTTCTACCTGCCTTTCCTTATTTACATCCCCGCCCTCTTTGAGAGTTTTCCCTTGCTTATCAACGTCTTTTATTGCACTTTTTTTCATCCTTAACCTCCTTTTATAATTAAGTAACGCTTAAGGTATTAATATACTTTTTGTATATTAAAATAATGAAATTTTTACGATAATTTAAAGATTTATCTTTCAATTACGATTTTATTTACAATTAATTTAAAAAGCCGAGAATTGAAATTTCTTAGTTTTTTGTATAGTTATACCAAATTTAAATTTAAACGGTTTCTTGGGCTTGATAACTAACGAGGCTAAGGCAAAATAAGTTAAGGCTTTAAAATTCTATTAGCGATAAACCTCAACATTCGGTGCATCTGGGTTTTGTATAAACCTATTGCATCTTGGACAATAATATCCGATAAATAACTTTCTAACCTTACCTTTTGCATAGACTGTCATTGCTTTCTTATGACATACTTTACAATTCATGCTTATTCATCTCAGGTTTTTTAGGTTTTAAGTATAGAAAAATTGCAACAATTACAATTAGATAAATAAATGAAAAAAATAGAAATGGATGTTTAAAAAGTATTGGAAAAATAGAATAAACAAATTTAAAAAATGTATTTGTTTGATTAGTTAATACAAGAGGAAGAACACTTGTAAATGAATACCATTTCATTTTTAATCTAAATCTATTACTGTTCATTCTACCCCTCTGGGCTATTAATTTCCAGAGCTGAGTTTTTATGTTGCTCATTTATTTTTCACCGTCCAATCGCTTAACTGCTTTGTATAGTGAATTTAGATTATAACTGTCTTTATGAGTTTCTCTTAATGCCTCTTTCGTTGCTCTATATATTTCAAAGCCAACAGGATTATGTTCTCCAAACAGCTTACTTATATGTTTCAATCTCTTAATTAAAACACGGTCTTTCTCCTCGTCGATGTTATGTTTGAGTTCATTCGTAATCTGTTTTATTTCTTCAATATATTGGTCTAAATTTTCCGACCTAATAGGATAGTATTTTCCATCCCTTTGTACCAGTAAACCATTTCTGATTAAACGATATTTAACCGTTTCGTAAGTCGTATTTAAAATGTCTGCAATATCTCGAATACTATAACCTCGCCTGAATAACTTTACTATCTCATCATCTTGAATGCTGTAAGACAAACCCATATTACAACCTCCTGTAATTAGCCTTATTTCAAATAATTAATATTAACTATATAAACCGTCTCCTCTATTATTTTAATAATATAATATTTACTCTTTTTAAAAATTACATTTTTTATCAAAAAATTAACATTTATATAGCGTTAATTTAAAAAGCCGAGAATTAACGTTTTTTGTTTTTAGGTTAAATTATACCTTTAGGCTAAATAATTTCAATTCTCGGGCGTTTCTCGAATTTGCTCTTTATTAATTTTGTAAAAGATTTTGGGGAGAATTTTAAAAATTTAATACAGGAAAATATTGAGTAAAAATAGATTTTAATTATTTCCTCTTTTTGGCTTATGTAAATATCCCTCCTGAATTTGCTATAACTATTATAAACCAAAGAAGGAGTACTACCATGTAAATTGATACCCACCTATACTTTACAGCAAAGTTTTTCCTATTTCTGTATGAATATTGAGCAACAATTCCTCCCATGCCAATCAGGAATAATCCAATTATATCCCATATGTCAAGTCCATCTATCAAAGAAATAGGTGAAAATAGGAAAGACGCGGTACTCGTAGTCTTTACATGGTAATAAATTTCCACTGTTATAGTTTCTCCTGCGTTTATAGTTATACTGCTTACTTGTACAGTTGAACCAATCACTGAAATTGATGAATTTGATACAACGTATGTATTTGTTGGTGTTTCAATTAATACAACTATATCATTTGGTATCTGATTTGTCGGGAAAGTCAATATCAAATTTCCCTCTATTGCCTGATTTTGCTGATTCTGATATGTGCCAGTCCTATAATCATAACTTTGTCCATTGAAACTTTGAACAGTTTGACTACCCAGAGGGATATTTATTGCCTGTCCAACTGTAATATTTGATGTCAAAAAGAATGTAATATAATATACATCAGAAGTGTAATTCTGCCTCTGGAAATAAATTCCGTTTGATTCTATCTGATATTCATTTCCGAGTGTCATGTATAAACCAGTGTAGCCATCCTTAATTTTTACATTTGCTGCAGAGGGAGAAAGACCATTTGGAAATCCCTGTGTTACCATTTCTATCTGGCTTGTGGTATTCATAAATACTCCACCTAATGTATTTGTATTTAATGTACCATAATAACCAGCATCACCTGGTAAATTCATATCAAGAGAATATACATGGGTTGCATTATTAAGAGACCAAACATCTGCTATCTCTCCTCCCCATTGTATTTCACTCTGCAGTGTTACGCTACTCTTAAATTCCGTCTTATTCAACTGAATTTTTACAATATAACCTTTTGCCAAATATCCCTTATTTAGTGAGATTGGGAAATATGAGGAAGAGGTGAGGTTATAATAATATTCTTTTACTTCTGTTAGTCCAACAGTTGCATTATAGTATGTTATGTTTAATTCACCCGTATATGCATTTTCAAAATACAATGCAATTGACGGGTTATCAGAAATAATTATGTTAATATATGAAGAGTTTATTGGATTTCCAAACCATATTGTATTTTGATCGGTACTTAGATTTGAATATGTTGTAAATGTGTTTGTTTCGTATGGATCTAATACATTCTGGTATGCAGAAACAGATGTCCCAGAGCCAGATACTATTACACCTGAACCGCCTGATAATACATAGTCATTAAGTGCCAGTTCTGTCTTGTATATTAAATTATTTGTATCTATTAGATTCTTTGAGAATATAATGCTTTGGTTTAGATTTAAGTTATTTATTCCAATCATTGAGTTCAATGTTTTATAATCAAATGTCAAGTTAGTATTAATCAATTTTGTTGTACTGTTCAATATTGCTTCTTTTACAAGTATGCTTTGTTTTGTACTGTTCATTAAATCATTCTGGTATTGATAAAATAGTGTAATATTATTATTAACCGTTTTAATTACATCATTCTCAAAATTCTGATTAGAAATTATTGTTGCAAAATTATTTGCTACTGTGCTATTTAATGCTGTAAAGTTTTGGGATGCAATAAACTTTACTTCTTTAATTGTGGCGTTTGCAAGTGTTAAGTTTTGATTCATTGTTGTTTCCAGAGATTTTATATAATTCACTGTATCATTAGTAAATGTTTCTTTAAGTGTAATGTTGTTTGCGAGATCGTTAATCATATTGTTTTGTGTATTGAAAAACACAGTAACGTTGTTGTTCATTGCATTGACAGTATCGTTCATAAATGTGTCAATTAGCTGGATTTTATTTACGGAAACGTTAATTACATCTTCTTCGTATGCTTGTAGTAAATTAATGTTACTATAAATTGAATGAACAATTGAGTTTATAATATCAGTTGTAGATGTAATGTTCGTTAATGTAGTATTAATAGTATCATGAACATAATTGTTAAACAGAGTTAAATTATTGCTTACTGCATGTATAGTATCATTGACAAATTTTTCATCCAGAGTGACATTGTTATTTACTGCTTTTAAAGTGCTGTTAATAAATGCATCAAGGATATTGACATGTGTAAGAGTTGCATTTATTGTATCTTTTACATAGGTCTGGAAAAGAGTTATATTTGTGTCCACTACTGACAAAGTAGAATTGATTGTTGTTAACCGATCCTGTAGAGATATATTTTCATTGGTTATTAATGAGTCTAAAATGGATATTTTGTCTGTGAGGTTAAGGTTAAGTGAACCTATTGTATCATTAACTATGTTCAACGAATTCTGAACATTTAAAAGAAGTGAACTCCCAATGTTTATATCTTTTCCAATTAAATAAGTTGGCTGAGTTGGTATTGGAGATGGAATTATAGGTAAATCAATGGTTGAACCAGTTTTAGTGTAAAAGGTCACATTTTTCCAGTATGTATTTCCACTACCTGCATCTCCTATAAATCCAAAATAATCTCCATCGTATGACATAGTGTAATTCTCAATATGTGTAGTTATTCCGCTTGTTTCGTTTGTCACATTAACTTCCCAAATTTCACCTACATTTGTAAGAGATATTAAAAACCAAGTATTAGTAGTTGCTTGATATAAGTTGGGTGGTGCATTCCACGATAACCAAGTGTTAGTTGTCGCAATACCAGTATCAGGCGAATCACTTCTTCCATCAAGCCTAAACATCTGTCCTTCTCCAGCGGAATTTGTAAATATGAAAAAATCTCCCAACGACTGTGTATTTACTTCAAATGTTATTTTGTTAAGACTGTTTGGTATTGTGTAATTAATGTAATTGCCAAAACCAGCCGTTGCATAATATTCATTTCCTGTCGTTCCTGACAAACCAGAAAAGTGCATATTCAATTCCAATAAATTACTTAAATGCAATAATGAACCTGTTAGAATAAGCATATTTATTACGCTATTGTTATAGTAATTATCAATCCATACTTGCATCTTTGTAGAATTTATTGTTTGTGTCCAAGCTTTTAATATAGTGTTATTAGAACTATCCTCAAATACCACATTTGTAGCTTGTGTGTTTATTCCATACTTCGCTGGGTCAGTTATGTTTACCAATTGCATATATGTTCCTGTACCAGACGGTATTCCTGTCAGGTTTATTTGATATTCAAATGTGTTTGTGCTATTTATGAGATTTGAAACGAAATTTAACTTCGATGAAAGTGTTATTTCTGTATTATTAAGTATGTCTTGTGTGAATTTCTCTTGAGCATAAATATTGTTTATTGTTGCGTTTATGTAATCCTTTTCATAATCTTGCAATATGGTGACATTGTTAGAGACTGTGTTTAAAGTATCGTTAATAAATGTGCTTCTGAGATTAATATTGTTTATTGTTGCGTTTATTGTATTTTTCACATAAGTCTGGAATAAGGTAACGTTTGTTGAAACATCGTGGACTGTAGAGTTAATAATATCACTTATACCTATGATACTGGTTTTTGATGAATTAACCAGAGATTCAATGAATTTTTGATTACTCACAAGTGAAACGTAATTGTTTTTAACCGTGCTATTCAATGCGGTGAAATTCTGACTATCT
>JAJZJI010000063.1 GCA_021828345.1 Microcaldota archaeon | reverse complement strand
CTTTTAATAGAATATGTGAAAGGTGACCTAAATGGTAAAATTCGTAATAGCAAAACAGTTGGTTGGAAAAAAGGTAATAAGTACAAGTGGTTATGACCTGGGAAAATTTGTCGACGCAGAGTTGAACAAGGTTACAGGAAAGATAACACACATAATGGTGGAGGCCAGCGTGGATAGCGCATTTGCAAGTAAGATGGCAGAGAACGGCTATCTCAGAGTTCCATATAACGCTGTTACATCTGTTGCAGATTACATAATGATAGATACTAAAAACATGAGCACATAAGCTCATGTACTATTTTTAAACGTGGCATTATGATAATGTGTGGTGGAGATGAGGCAGGGCGCGGCGCTCTGGTAGGGCCTCTTGTCATCGCACTTGTCTCTATGAAAAAAAGTATGATATATAAGCTTCCAGAGTTGGGAGTTCGCGATTCGAAACTACTTAGCAGTAAGAGGCGTGAACAGTTATATGATTCCATAATGGATATTGCAGAAGAGGTAAATATAGGTAAGATAACACCAGGAGAGATAAATGACGCTATGCGCAGCAATATCTCTCTTAATGAACTAGAGGCGATACATTTTGCAAGATTATTTGATAAATCAAAAATACCAATAGACGCATTATACTTAGACTCTCCTGATGTGATACAAGAAAAGTTTGGCATACGCATAAACATGCTTAGTGTAAAACCAACATTAATATTAGGTATGAAACGTAGTGGAGCGCAGCAAAAGAGCACAAAGGTAATATCAGAGCATAAAGCTGATTCAAGATATCCTGTAGTATCTGCAGCAAGTATAATTGCAAAGGTGGAGCGTGATAAGGAGATAAGAAAATTAAGCAAGTCTCTAAAAATAGATATAGGTTCTGGGTATCCATCTGATTATAAGACAATAGATTCTATACGAAATAACATAAAAAATGAGAATTTAAATAAGTACGTGCGTGCATATTGGAAGACAATAGATAATATAAAACAGACAAAACTCTTTGATTTGCACCAAGACGATTAAATAAAATATAATATATAAACTATAACTGCTATACTTATTCTAAGTGGATCTGTGGCGTAACTTGGATAGCGCACCAGGCTTCGGACCTGGTGGTTGCGGGTTCAAAATCAAAAGGATGAAAATCCCGCCAGATCCGCTTATTTAAAATCTTTATTGCTTAGTGGATTGACCCTCTTCTTGTATTTTTATCTGGCTTATGCCTAGTGGTGGTATAAGTCCAAGCGAATATGCTACAAGTGTACCAGTAGCACTGCATCTAAAGTTCAACCCATTCATTACCTCTTCGGCAATATCTGTTGGGAGTATCTTCTTTTCATCCCATACTTTCATAATATTAGACATCTTTTCTTTAGTATCCTTTATTTCAACAATTCCAGCAAGCTTCATCTGCCCTACGCTCTTTTGGCTTTTTGTATCGCTGTCATAATACTCTGCGATAAAGCTATAGCTTACAGTAACCTTCTCATGCTCAGATTTTACATCTTCGATATTCACATTTATTCTTGGGAAGCGCTGCTTTGCTAATGACTCTGGGGACTCTATTTTTCCTTCTACACTCTGTATGGTAAATCCTGTTATCATATAAATCACAGTTTTAACGATATTAATATTTAAAAAATAGTTATATATACCTGTTGGGCTTTTTTGGGACAAAAATAATCATATAATCATTTTTATGATAAAAAACAAAACTATTTATTCATTTTAATAGATAAGTTAATGCTGTGTTATAATGCGTTTGCAATTATTCGTATTGGCATCTATTCTATCTATGCTACTATTAGCTGGGGTTAGCAGCGCAACATATACCATAACGAACATAAATACCACTGTATATATAAATGCTAATGCATCAGCGCATGTTACAGAAATGATAACATTCGTAATGAATAACGACTCCATATCAAATTATAATTTGGATAGATCTGGGGTTAATTTAACATTGAGCAATTGGGAGTATATCGTGGGCCCTGATGTAGTTCCCCATATAATAAATCAGAAGATGGGTATATATAATTTTAATCTGCTGCCAGGTCCCGTAGTGACGACTTACTACGGCGGCGTTGCTACAATATATATGAATTATTATGTGAAGAATGTTACATCAATAAATCAGACAGGGCCAAGAACCTATCTATATAAGTTTAATTCAAGTGTTTTAAACTTCCAGCATGGGTCTGGCGGCGTTGTTTTGGGACCGCATACACGCTTAAATATTGTAATTCCAAGCGGCTCATCTATACTATCTATATACCCCCTGCCAGATGTACCATCGAATCTAGTGTTAAATTCTACAAATACTACGGAAGTATCATGGTATGATGGAGAGCCGTTATATAATTTTAAGCTAATATATAGTTCAAAAGAAAGCCTTATATCAGAAGTGAGCAATTTTTTTATGGATATATATAATGCTCTTGGTGTTTTTGCGTATTTGATAATAATCTTTGCTGTTATAATATTTATATTATATACATATTATAAGGTACACTAGACGGTGCAATTTTTGTCTGATAAAACTAGAATTTTGGATTTCTTGAAGCACAGTGGAGATTCTACGCTAGAATCTATTGCAAAAAATTTAAACATCAAGATAAATACCTTAATAGAGCTGCTTAAAAATATGGAAGTAGAAAAGCAGATAAATATAACCTATATAGATGCGCTTAAAGTGGAGATTACAAAAGAGGGTAAAATTGATATACACGAGGGATTTCCCGAAGAAAAACTTTTAAATGAAGCAAAAAAATCTAAGCTTCATATATCAAATGTTGATGGTATAGCCCTTGGTTGGGCAAAGAGAAATGGGTGGATATCAATAATTGATAACCATATAAAAATCACAGAAAAAGGAGAACACGTAGAATCGGAGGGGTATAAACTTAAAGAGGTATTGACAAAATTAAATAAGGAGGATATATCAACTAAGGAGTTATCAGAATTACCTACCGATATATTAAAGATATTAGAGAGCAGAAATCTTATAGTGATAAAAAAGAGCAGAATGCCAGATACAATTTCTATAAATGATAAATCTAATTCTAATATCAATGAAATAAGTCAGCTTACGCGTTCAATGATAAAAGAACGCTTGTGGGAAGGGGCTCAATTTAAACGTTATGATATAAATGCAGGCTCTGACATCACATATCCAGCACGTATGCACCCAATGCGAATTTTTTTAAATAGAATTGCATCAATATGGGTGTCTATGGGGTTTACTGAGGTAAAAGGTCCTATAATAGAGCCTGCTTTTTGGAATTTTGATACATTATTCATACCACAGGATCATCCATCCCGCGATACACAGGATACATTCTTTTTATCAAATCCAAAAGATCTTGATATAACAGATATTGAATTAATGTCAAAATTTAAAAAGGAGCATAAGCGTTATTGGAAATATGAGATGAGTGAAAAAATATCTGGTATGGGGGTTTTAAGGACGCAGACGACGAGTGTTTCGGCTAGGCAGATGCGCATTATAGGCAAGTCAAAAGATCATGAATATCCAATAAAGCTCTTTTCAATAGGTAAGGTTTTCAGAAATGAGAGTATAGATTATAAGCACCTAGCTGAATTTTATCAGCTTGAGGGCCTTGTTGTTGGACCAAGTTTAAGCCTTGCGCATCTTATATGGATAATAAAGGAATTTGCCACAAATATAGGCATTGATATAAAAATAAGACCTTCCTCATTCGCATTTGTAGAACCGGGACTTGAGGTGTATTTTTACAGCGAGCGCCATAAAACAAATATAGAGTTGTGTGGAGGTGGCATAATACGAAAGGAAATTACCAATAGCATGGGTATAAAAAAGCCCGTGTTGGCATGGGGGATGGGGCTTGACCGTGCTATAATGGATGAGCTTAAATTAGATTCGATAACAGAGTTATATAAAAATCAATTAGGATGGCTTAGAAGTGTGCCAGATATAAATGGTGGTCTTAATGTCTAATGTACTATTTGATATTAAGGATTTTGAACGAATGGGCATAGATGTAAAAATGTTAGATAGCACGCTAACAGATCTTGGCATGGAATTAGAATCTGTAAAAGATGGCGTGGTTGAAATAAGTATAACTCCAAATAGGCCAGATATGCTGGATTTTATTGGAATTATGCGCGCAATAGAATACATGCATAGAAAGCGCTATCCAAAGGAGAATCACTATATTGCAAGTTCGCAGGTAGCAAAAACCATAACGGTGTCAGAGAGCGTATCAACTATACGCCCTTATATAAGTGCAATAGTTGCAAGAAATGTAAATTTATCTGACAACATATTAAAGTATTTAATAAATTTTACAGAAAAAATATGCGATACCTACGGGAGAAAGCGAAAAAAGATTGCAATAGGTCTTCATGATCTAAATAAAATATCTGGGGATCTCGCATATGATGCAACGGATAACGGCTTTATGGTCCCATTAAACGAGGAGGCAAAAAGAAGCTTTGCTGACATAATAAAGAGTTCTGATATGGGCATTAAATATGGGGACATAATAAAGAACAAGGAGGGCTTAATACCATATCTATCTGATGAGAAGAATGTTATTGCAATAATACCAATACTAAATTCAAATAATACAAAGGTTACTTCGTCAACAAAAGATCTTTTTGTAGATATTACTGGAATGTCTCAGGATGCAATAGATGCGATAGCTGATATACTCTCATGTTCGTTTATTGATATGGGTGCTATAATAGAACAATGTAAAATTGTATATAAAAAGTCAAATATTATTGTGCCGTCACTGAAAATGCGCGAGATAACAATAAAGCGCTTTAGAATAGACGAGACTATAGGTGTAAAATTTGAGACGAGAGAGGCCATATCTTTTATAGAGCGGCTTGGCTATAATGGCGCGGTATACGGAACATCGCTTATTGCAAAAGTGCCTCCCTATCGCATAGATGTGTTAAACGATCAGGATGTTATAGAAGATATAGCAATAGGTTTTGGTTATAACAAAATAGAACCGTTAAAAATATTGAGCCCAAAACAGGAGCTGTTTAATGATATGACGCTATATACAAATAAAGTGGCGATGCTGATGGTAGGGTTGGGTTTTATGGAGTGCTCAAATAACTATCTGACATCTGAGAATGTAAATTTTGACATGGTAAATATAACAAAAATTGAGCGCAGCTCGGTTGTTAGCATCGAATATTCAAAGAGCCCATCAATAAATATGCTGCGTACGCATATATTGCCAAATCTGCTTCAAAATCTATCAATATCTGCGCATGAGGCTATGCCCCAGAGAATGTTTGAAATTGGAAGCGTATTCATGGCGCAGCGCAGAAATTTCAAAGAGAGTCTGCACCTCTCCTTTGTAGTGGAGCACTCAAAATCAAATTTTTCTGAGATAAAGTCGAACGTGCTGGCAATTTTAAATATGCTTAATATAAAATATGAATTAAAAATGCTTTTAGACCCCACATTTATAGAGGGTAGATGCGCGGCAATATATAGCGGAAATAAAATGATAGGAAAGTTTGGCGAGCTGCACCCTAGCGTGCTATTAAATTTTTCATTAGAGGAGCCTGCAGCTAGCGCCGAGATATGCTTAGTTGATGATGTAAAATACGATTCAAGGCATCTAAAGGCTTAGATTGCAAAAATTTAATATAATCAATACAGTTCCGCTATTGTGCCTTATTTTGGGATGTTTTAAATATTATGAAAACTCCATAATTATTGGGTGTATATATGGTCGCACAAATGAGACTAGTTGCTAGCGCTGCATTTGACAATGCATCATCAAAGGATGAAACACCAAAAAGGCTGGAAGCGGCATTGGAATATGCAAGGAAGCGTAGCCTAGAAATTAATAAAAAAATTCTAAGGCAAAACATTCAAGAAAGAAATATAATAGACCATTATACTAAAAGGCACGCTTCAAGTTTTCAACATTTCAAGAAAAATGTGTTATATCCTGGGCTTTTTATAATATGTATGTCATTGCCCCCTGCATTTGCTGATCAGATGTTTGAATTAAATAAAATATTTAAAGCACATGATATGTCCTCACACGAACTTGGCTTAATTGGCATAGCAATAGGTGTGAGCACAATTGCAAATGGGGCCATTAATATATATTTTGAGAGGCGTTTGCATAAAGAATTAATAGAGCGCTTAAAATATATAAGAAATAACGATAAAAAAATAAGTATAAGAAGGGGCAATTAGTCCTTCTTATTGTTAAATATCTGTAGTCTTTTAAATATTCCCTTCTTTTTTACTGTGCTATTTTTTTGCTCTTTATTCATCACAACTTTCGCATTGTTATTAGGCGCCGTTTGCTCCAAATTTCCATACACCTCAGGATGCTGCTCCTCATATGCCTTCTGGAAATTCTTATGATTTTGGAATTTCTTTATCTTATACTCCTCCATTTTCTTCTCCCATTCTGGCTTCATCTTCTTCCATTGCTCCTTTGTGTATCCATACGGTGGATGTTCTCTTATGACCTTTGGGTTGAATGCATAATTGTAAAATTCTTTGTGGTAATCATAGTCAGATTCTACCATAGTGCTTCTATCTATGTGTACCCCCTCTTTTTCCAAAAATTTTATCAATTCCTCAAGGCTCATCTTCTCGCGAATATTCTCTGCAGTGCTTGGGTTGTATATAACAGTTATCTTTTCGCGTGTATACTCAACAAATGCTTTTATAACAGGATCTAGTAACATAAGCCTATATTGCAGCCTTGCAGCATGCGGATGGTCTATCATATCCTCCTGTTTG